>JAYTBL010000633.1:0-3648 GCA_043736975.1 Polyangiaceae bacterium | reverse complement strand
CGCACAGGAGAAGCACCAGGAACGCACCGAAAGCGAGACGACGCATGGACTACCTCGAGGAGAGGTCGAATACCACTTTCACGGCTGAGCTCCCATTTTCATTCGGTCTCACGACGTGCGCGAGCCCTGCCGCGGATGAACCGCCGCCGTTCACCTGCGTTTCACGACCAGTCCACGGGATCGGCGGCATCGATCGCGCGGCTGGCGCGTCATTCCCCCCGATGACGAACAACGATGGTCTGCGGGTTCCAGGGTCGCTCGGAGAGGTCTCGATGCTTGCCCCGGTCGTCATGGGCGGAACGGGCCTCATCACGATCCTGCAGTCCTTCGCGTTGAGCTCCACCGCCGTGCTCCCCGTCCTCGGCGCGCTCGTGATTCCCTCGGTGGGGACGAGCCTCGTCGCCTACCTCCTCGCGAAGCAGCGCTGGGGGCACGCATGCATGGCGCTCGCGGGTTGGTTCGGCGCGCACGCGGTCGCAGCCGGTGTCTGGACCAGCCTCTTCAGCTCGAGCTCGAACGACGCAGGCGGCATCATGATGTGCGTGCTTGTCGTCTCCGGCATGACCGCGCTCCTCGCGCTCCCGGCGTTCATCGCGGCGGGCGCCTACGGCGCGCGGCGCGATCTCGAGGCCGGCGACGCCTACCTCGGCTTCTCCGGGGCGTGGTACCTGCTCGGCAACGCGCTCGCCCTCTACGCTCTGTTCCGCCCTGAAAGCACCGACACCCACTGGCTCGCGGCCGTGCCTGGCATGGTGGCCGGGGTCGTCGCGATCGCGCTCTACGTCGGTCGCACGCTGAGCCGCCGCAGCTTCACGGCTCGCGCCGCGCGCGGCGAGGTCAGCGGGTGGCGCGTGCGCAGCATGACCGACCGCGACGATCTGGCCACCATCCCAACGCTCTTCGGCTCGCCGCTCCACGCGACGGCGGTGCTCGAGCGCGTCGAGATCGGCGGAGCCGCGTACCGAAGCGCGGTCGTGGGGATCCCCATGGCGCGCGTAGGGGGCACCGCCGCGCGCCTCGCCGAACAGAGCGCGCCCTCCGCCTAGCGACGACGCAGGCTCAGAGGAGGCGTCGGGCCTTCACTTCGAGGTACCGCTTCACCAGCAGCGGGGTGACGTCACCGGGGCGCGCGTCGAGCACCAGGGCGCCGCTGTTCTTCAGTGAACGCACGATGCCGTCGCGCCACGCCAGGGATTCGCCGGCGGCGGCGCGGATCAGCACGTCGTCCTCGCTGGTGATCGGCGCCGTGGCAAGGGACTCGACCTCCTCGTCGCGCATCAGCACGCACAAGGGGAGGTGGCGCGGCATCAGGCTCTTCACCGCGGCCGCGAGATCCTTGGCGCTGCGCGGCTCGAGGAGGTTCGTGAAGACCACGAAGAGCGAGCGCGCCTTTTGCTGCGTCTTGAGGAAGACCATCGCGCTGCGGTAGTCGGTGGCCGCGAGGCTGGCGTCGAGCGCGTAGGCGGCGCGCGTGAGCTTGCGGCCTCCGGAGCGGCCGCCGGTGGGGCGCACGAAGCTGCGCGGCTTGTCGTCGAACGTGAAGAGGCCGGCCTTGTCGCCGCCGCGCAGGGCGACGTCGGCGGTGAGGAGCGCGGCGGCGAGGGCGTGATCGATGCTGGTCAGTCCGCCGCTCTCGCCGCGCATCCCGCGCCCGGTGTCGATCGCGAAGACCACGTTCTGGTTCGACTCCGCCTGGAACTGGCGGACCACCAGGTCGTCCTTGCGCGCCGAGGCGCGCCAGTCGACGTGGCGGATCTCGTCGCCCACCTGGTAGGGCCGGAGGCGTTCGAACTCGGTGTCGCCGCCGCGGACGCGCAGGCTGCCGACGCGCGCGTCGTCGCGGCCCTGCCGGCGGAGCATCTCGAGCGCGCGCGCGGCGTGGACGTCGGGGTAGACGTCCACGTCCTGGGGGAGGGCCACGCGCTCTTGCTTCTGGAGGAGGCCGAGCGGGAGCGCGTAGCGAACGGTGACCGCGGCCAGGCTGCGCTTGCCGCGGCGGGTGGGCGTGATCTCGTAGCGGAGCGCGGCGCTTCCGTGAGGCGGGAGCTCGAAGATGCCGGGGAGCCCGGTCGCCGTCGCCTCGGCGATCGGGTCGTCCATCACGGTGCCGCGCAGGGCGCGGGCGCTGGTGTTGTGCAGCTGGATGGTGACGGGGTTGGCGCGGCCCACCGAGAAGATCGACGCGGCCTTGCGCTCGATCTCGACCCGCGTACCGCGCGCGGCGAGCGCGTCGACCGCGACCATCAGCGCGATGGCGAGATCGAGGGCCATCCACGCGGGATCGATCCCCGGCAGGTAGCCGGCGAAGGCCGCCACCACCGCGGCGACGAAGGCGAGGACGACGAAGCGCCGTGTCGGGACGAGGCCGACCACGCGGCCTAGGCTCCGGCCAGATCGTGCGCGGGCGGCGGCGGCAGCGAGGGCTTGGCGGCGCGCGGTACCGGAACGGTGCGGAGGATGTCGTCGACGCGCTCGTCGGCGGTGATGCCCTGCAGCTCCGCGTCGGGGTGGAGCATGATGCGATGGCGGAGCACCGGCTTCGCGACGGGCTTCACGTCGTCGGGCGTGACGAAGTCGCGGCCCTCGCTGATGGCGACCACCTGCGCGGCCTTCATCATCGCGATCGACGCTCGGGGGGAGGCGCCGAGCTCGATGGCGCGATCCTCGCGCGTCTTGCGCGCGAGCTCCACGACGTACTCGATGATCGCGTCGTCGACGCGGACCCGCGCTGCCGCGCTGCGCATCGCGAGCAGCTCCTCGGGGGAGGTGATGGCCTCCAGCGCGCGGAGATCGGTAGGGTCGAAGCCGGTGGCGTGGTTCTTCACGATCCGCTGCTCCATGTCGCGCGGCGGATCGGTCACCGTGAGCTTCATGAGGAAGCGATCGAGTTGCGCCTCGGGCAGCGGGTAGGTGCCCTGCGACTCGACCGGGTTCTGGGTGGCCACCACCATGAACGGCTGGGGGAGGGGACGGGACACGCCGTCGACCGTGACCTGATGATCCTGCATCGCCTCGAGGAGCGCGGATTGGGTCTTCGCGGGCGCGCGGTTGATCTCGTCGGCGAGGAGGAGCTGGCAGAAGATCGGGCCGGGGATGAAGGTGAACGAGCCCTTCTCGCGGTCGAGCACGCTCGACCCGGTGACGTCGCTCGGCATGAGATCGGGCGTGAACTGCAGGCGCTTGAAGCTCGCGCCCGAGACGCGCGCGAAGGAGCGCGCGACCAGCGTCTTGCCGAGCCCGGGCGCGCCCTCGATGAGGACGTGGCCCCCCGAGAGCGCGGCCACCAGCAGACCGAAGACGAGGTCCTCCTGCCCGACCACGACCTTCGCCATCTGCGTGCGGATGCGATGGAACGTCGCCTCGAACGCCTCGGGTGTCATGGGGCTGTGAATAACATCTGCTACAGTCGACCGCGATGGAGAAGGTAGGGACCCTCATCGTAGGCGCCGGGATCACCGGCCTCGCGACCGCCGCTGCGCTGGCCGAGCGCGGTGACCAGGATCACCTGATCGTCGAGGGTGACGCGGCGATCGGCGGCTACTGCAAGACGGTGAAGAAGGAGGGGTTCGTCTGGGACTACTCCGGGCACTTCTTCCACTTCAAGCATCCGGAGATCGAGTCGTGGCTGCGCGCGCGGATGGTCGGGCA
>JAYTBL010000632.1:0-3649 GCA_043736975.1 Polyangiaceae bacterium | reverse complement strand
TGCGAGCTCGATCACCTCGACGCATTCCAGCTGCTGTGCGCGACGGTGCTCAGCGCGCAGACCACCGACGTCAACGTCAACAAGGCAACGCCCAGGCTCTTCGAGCGCTACCCCGACGCGAAGGCGCTGGCCAAGGTCGAGCCCATCGAGATCGAGCCGCTCGTCGCTACGCTCGGCTTCTTCCGGCAGAAGGCCAAGAGCCTGGTGGGTCTCGCGCGCGCGCTCGTCGAGCGGCACGGCGGCGAGGTCCCCCGAACGCTCGACGAGCTGGTGAAGCTACCTGGCGTGGGCCGCAAGACTGCGAACGTGGTGCTGGGCGTGATGTGGAACACCCCGGAGGGAGTGGTCGTCGACACGCACGTCCAGCGGCTCGCGCTGCGCCTCAAGTGGACGAAGCATACCGATCCCGTCAAGATCGAGCAGGATCTTTGCAAGCTCCTCCCCCGCGAGCGCTGGAACATGACGAGCCACATCCTCATCTTTCACGGTCGCCGGATCTGCCTCGCGCGCAAGCCCGCGTGCGCGACCTGCGGGATCAACGACACCTGCCCGAGCGCGTTCCACGCCGAGAAGGTCGGGCGCAAGCCGGCCCGTACGCGCCTCCCGGCGGGCGAGGCAGGCTAGAGCGGCTCAGCGAGCGCGGAAGGCCGCGAGCAGCTGCTCGGTCGCGGTGTACGGATCGATGGTCTTCGCCGCGACGTCGGCCACGGCGCGGTCGATCTCGTGGACCAGCGCGTGCGTCGCCGCCTCGATGAGCGTCTCGCGCAGCGATTCGCGGAGCTCCTCGGCGAGCCGCTCGATGCGGCGAGCCTGGCCGGCGGCGGTGCTGTCGAGCCAGGCCTTGTGACGGTCGAGCGCCGCGACCAGCTCGGCTATCCCCTCGTTCTTGAGCGCGATGCAGCGCGTGATGGGGGGCGTCCAGTGCTCGTCGCGCGGCGTGGCGCCGGGGATGACGTCGACCTTCACGCCGCCGTGCACGGTGTGCGCGCGCGACTTGCCCATCGCCACCATCGTCTCGCTGCCGAGGGCGATCATCAGCTCGAGATCGCGCATCGTCGAGTCGGCGCCGTCGCGATCGGCCTTGTTCACGGCGAACACGTCGGCGGTCTCGAGGATGCCCGCCTTGATGGCCTGCACCTCGTCGCCCATACCTGGCGCCATCACCACCAGCGTGGAGTGGGCGGTGCGCGTGATCTCGAGCTCGTCCTGGCCGACGCCCACCGTCTCCACGATCACCACGTTGCTGCCGTAGGCGTCGAGCACGCGCACCATGTCGCGCGCCGACCGCGAGAGGCCGCCGAGGTGCCCGCGCGTGGCGACGGAGCGGATGAACACGCCGGGATCGGTGGCGTGGCGCGACATGCGGATGCGGTCACCGAGGATGGCGCCGCCGGTGTAAGGGCTCGAGGGATCGACGCAGATCACCCCCACCGTGCGCCCCGCCGCGCGATAGCGCTCGATCAGCCGGTCGGTGAGCGTGCTCTTGCCGGCGCCAGGATTGCCGGTGACGCCCACGATGAAGGCGCGCCCGGTGTGCGGGAAGATCTCCTTCAGCAGCTCGAGGTGGCCGTTGACGCGATCGTCGACGTGGCGCATGGCACGCGCGGCGGCTCGCTGATCACCGGCGACGATGCGCTCTCCGAGGTCCGACATGGCGGACGCAATCTACTACTTCAACGTCGAGATCTTGCGATCGATCGCGGCGGGATCGGCGCCCTTCGTCTTCCGGGCGTTCTCGTACGCCGCCCGGGCGCCCGGCACGTCGCGATCGGCGGCGAGCGCGTCCCCCAGGGCAGTCCACGCTGCGGCATGGGTGGCGAAGTCCTTGGTGGCGCGGAGCCCGAAGGCCTTCGCGCTCGTGATGCGGCCCGCCGCGAGGCAGGCCTGCGCGGCGTTGACGAGCGGGGCGGGATCGGAGTGATCGAGCCCGAACGCAGCCTGGTAGGCCTCGACCGCGAGATCGATCTCCCCCTTCCTCGCCCACCCGTCGGCGACGAGCAAGCGCGAGGGGCCGTCATTCGGCATGAGCTTGGACGCGATCTCACCCTCCTTGATGGCTTCGTCAGGACGCCCTTCGGCGAGCGCGACGCGCCCCGCCACGACGTGCGAGGCGACGTCGTTCGGCGCGAGCTTGAGGACCGCCTCGACGGTGCGCTTGGCCTCGGGCAACCGGCGCGCCGCGACGTAGCCGTCGACCAGCGCGCGGAGCGCATCGATGAACGTCGGGCGCTCGGCGACCGCGCGATCGAGCGCAGCAAGGGACTCGGCGCTGCCCACCACGAGCGCCCGACCGAGCTCCAGCTGCGCGACGGGATCCCGAGGATCGAGCTCCACCGCCTTCCGCAGGGACGGCAGGGCATCCCGGCCGGTGCGTCGCAGGAGCGACCCCAGCAGCACGTGCGCATCGGGGCGCGCGGCGGCGAGGGTGATGGCGTCGCGGTAGGCGGCCTCGGCCTCGGCGTCCTTCGACGCGAGCTCGAGGGCGCGTCCGCTCACGGCCTTTGCAAAGTACTGCGCCTCGAGCGACGGGCTCTTGGCCTTGCCGACCTCGGCGACCTCGGCAGCCGCCTCCGTCCCGCGGCGCCAGAGGAGGTGCGCCTCGGCCGCGCAGACGTGGCTCGTGACGTCGGCGCCAGCCGCGAGCCGCATCTTCGTCATCGCGCGGCAGCTGGCCATCGCCGGCTCGAACTCGCGGCGGGCGATGTAGGTCCGCGCGACGTCCCACTGGAGGCGGGTCGCGATCTCGCCGCGTCCGCCGCTCACGGCCAGGCCGCGCCGGAGCTCGGCGAGCGCATCGGCCTCGCGTCCCGCGCGGCGAAGGGCCCGCCCGAACCCGAGCGACGCCTCGGCGCTGCTCGGGCTCGCCTTTGCCAGCGCCTGCGCCTCCGCGACCCCCGACTCCTGCGCGCTCGCGAGCCGGGGGCTCGTGGCCACGATGGTCAAAGCGACCCCCAGAGCCCAGCGGCATGCGTTCATCGATCTCGTAAAGCCCATGAGAATCAGCTCCTGCTCCAGCGCCAGCAAGCCGGGTGCAGTGGACGTGCCACCGCGGGGGCGTGATACGCTTCGCACGTGAGTAGCGTGCGGTTCAAGCGAGCGTCGCGCGTCGTGGTCCTGGCCTCGGCGTTCGCGGCGCTGGTCGCGTGCGGGCTCGACGTGCTGGCGACCGGCGGCGGTCCCGCGGGCCTCGAAGATGACGCCAGCGCCGAGGGCGTGACGCTCGACGGCGCGAAGCGCGACGGCTCCGACCCCGGGGATGGCTCGCAGATCCTCTTGCCGCCGCTCCCCGATCCGTTCCTCGACGCGGGCCTCGATGTGAACCCCCAGAACTGCATCGACAGCTGCGACGGCGGCAGCTGCGACGGTGGCTGGTGTGTCCTCGACTGCACCGCTCAGGACTCCTGTGGTGCGAACGTCCAGTGCCCGCCGGGCATTCCGTGCGACGTCGAGTGCCGCGGGCGAGCCAGCTGCACGAAGGGCGTCGACTGCACGCAGGCGAGCGCGTGCAAGATCAACTGCGCCGGTCAGGGCGCCTGCATCAACGCGCCGGTCGGCTGCAGCGGGCTCGGCTGCAAGATCGACTGCACGGGTCAAGGGGCCTGCACGAAGGGCGTCGATTGCGACGCCAGCACCTGTTCCGTCGCCTGCA
>JAYTBL010000631.1:0-8919 GCA_043736975.1 Polyangiaceae bacterium | reverse complement strand
TCCCGCGTCGCTTTTACATCGGCGGTGAGGCGCCGTTCGCGGGCGGGCCGTCGCAGGACGGGTCGGGCGGCACCAAGACGCTCCTCGGCAACGTCGATCTTCATGCGCGTGTCGTGTTCCCTCTCCCGTCGTGGCTGGCGTTCGGCGCGGTGTTCGGGCTCACGCTCCCCACCGCGCAGTTCAAGCGCGACACCGCGGCGAGCGAGGCTGCGCTCGCCGTCGCGGCGCTCGAGCCGACCGACCTCGTGCAGTTCAAGGCGGGCACCGTGGGCTTTCGTCCTGCCATGGACATGCGGCTGCTCCGCGGTCCGATCGTCGTGCAGGCACGCCAGGGGATCGACGTGGCGCTCGACTCGTCGGGAAAGGCCGCCACCGTCGCCCGCCTGCTCGGGCACATCGGAGTGCGCATCCGCAGCGACTTCGAGGTCTCGCTGGAGGCGACGCAGCTCTACCAGTTCGACGAGCGCGTCCGCGACGACAAGCGCACCGCGATGACCGTGGGGCCGGGCGCGCGCCTGCTCCTTCCCGGCGTCGACATCGGCGTGGCGATCGTCACCAACCTCTACGCGCCGCTCTCACCGGCGCTCGACCAGTTCGTCGCCGCGCGTATCTCGCTCATCGTGCATCTGGAGTGATGCGCCTCACCGCATCGAGGAGGAATCAGTTCGCGTGCGGCTGCGCTTCGGTCGACTTGCGGCCTTCGCGGGCGCGCACCGCCTGGCGCTCGCACGCCGCGCGCACGAAGCGGGAGAAGAGCGGGTGCGGGGCCAGCGGCTTGCTCTTGAACTCGGGATGGAACTGGCAGCCCACGAAGTAGGGGAGCTCCTTCAGCTCGATCATCTCGACCAGCTTGCGGTCGGGCGAGGTGCCGCTGAGGATGAGCCCCGCCTTCTCCAGCGGCTCGCGGTAGTCGTTCGCGAACTCGTAGCGATGGCGATGGCGCTCGCTGATCTCGGTCGCGCCATAGGCTTCGGCCGCGACCGTGCCGGGCACCAGCGAGCAGGGGAAGCCGCCGAGGCGCATCGTGGCGCCCTTGCTGCGCACCGAGCGCTGCTCGGGCATGAGGTCGATGACGGCGTGCGGCGTGTCGCGATCGAACTCCGCGGAGTTCGCGCCCTCGAGGCCCGCGATGCTGCGCGCGAACTCGACGACCGCGAGCTGCATGCCGAGGCAGATGCCGAAGAAGGGAATCTTGTTCACTCGCGCGTAGCCGATCGCGGAGATCTTTCCCTCGGTGCCGCGGTCGCCGAAGCCGCCGGGTACCAGCAGCGCGTCGACGTTGGCGAGGAGCTTCTCGGCGCCCTCGCGCTCCACCTCCTCCGAGTCGATGTACTCGAGCTCGACCCGCACGTCGTTCGCGATGCCGCCGTGCACCAGCGCCTCGTTGAGCGACTTGTACGCGTCCTTGAGGTGCACGTACTTGCCGACGACGCCGATCTTCACGGAGCCCTTCGACGGCTTCGTGAAGCGATCCACGATGCGCTGCCACGCCGAGAGATCCGGGGCGCGGCTCCAGATGTTGAGCTTCTCCGCGACCAGGTCGTCGAGCCCCTCCGAGTGGAGGTGGAGCGGGAGCTCGTAGATGCAGCTCACGTCGATGGCGCTGATGACGGCCTCCACCGGCACGTTGGAGAACATCGCGATCTTCTCCTTGGTGGCCTTGGTGAGCATCTGCTTGGTGCGGCAGAGGAGGATGTCGGGCTGGATGCCGATCTCGCGCATCTCCTTGACGGAGTGCTGGGTCGGCTTGGTCTTCAGCTCGCCCGCGGTCTCGATGTAGGGGACCAGCGTGACGTGGATGCTGATCGCGTTGTTGGGGCCAGACTCGATCTTGAGCTGGCGGATGGCCTCGAGGAAGGGGAGGGATTCGATGTCGCCGACCGTGCCGCCGATCTCGATGATCGCGACGTCGACCCCTTCCGTAGCGTCGCGGACCCGCGCCTTGATCTCGTCGGTGATGTGCGGAATCACCTGGACCGTGGCGCCGAGGTACTCGCCGCGCCGCTCCTTGGAGATGACGGCCTCGTAGATGCGGCCGGTCGTGAAGTTGTTGGAGCGCGTCATCCGCGCGTTCGTGAAGCGCTCGTAGTGGCCGAGGTCGAGGTCGGTCTCGGCGCCGTCGTCGGTCACGAAGACCTCGCCGTGCTGGTACGGGCTCATCGTACCCGGGTCCACGTTGATGTACGGGTCGAGCTTCATGATCGTGACGCGCAGGCCGCGCGCCTCGAGGAGCGCCCCGAGGGACGCGCTGCTGAGACCCTTACCGATCGACGACACGACGCCGCCGGTCACGAAGACGTACTTGGTCGGCTTACGGCTCATCGCACGGGCGATTAGCATAACGCGTCAGGAGACCCAAGGCTCGCCGTCGCGGCACGAAGGCGCGGACGCCATCTGTGCCGTGGTGTGCCCGGTCAGTCGCTGTTTTTGCCGCTGGATCTAGGCTCTCGAGCCTGGCACACGTACTGCCGAGGCGCTGTTCCGTGGCCCTGAGCGGTCAGGGAGGAGCGTTGCGGAGCGAGCGGAGGTGCGCGAGGACGTCGCCGATCTCCGCGTCGGTCAACGCTAGCCCCAGCATCTTGCCGCGGCCCTTGCGCACCGTGCGCGCGAAGTCGGCGGCGCGGTTGAGGAGCGGGCGGTCGATCAGGGTGACGCCGACGTGCCCGCGCGCGTCCGCGCCGTGACAGGCCGCGCACTTGTCGGCGTAGAGCGCGTGGCCACGCGCGGCGTCACCCGCGGGGAACGGCGCGTCGGGCAGGGGGGCGAGCTCGCCGATCGCGTCGGCCGGGCTGAGCGTCTCCGGCTCGTAGCCGCCTGCATCGGGGCCGTACGTGGCGGAGAGGTAGGTGACGAGCGGGCCGACCTCGGCGGGCTCGAGGTTCGCGCCCCAGCCCGCCATCTTGGTCACGACCTTCGCCCACTGCGCCGACGTGAGTCGCTGCTGCGCGAGCATGCTCTCCGAGTGGCACGAGAGGCACGACGCGACGGCGAGCGCATGCCCGTCGACCGCGGCGGGGGCCGTGCTGGCGTCGACCGCCGCCTCCGCGTCCGGCGCGCTCCCGGTGGTCGCGCTCTTCGAGCACGCGCTCAGCACCCCGAGGAGGCATGGAAACAAGGCGGCTCGCACGATGTAACCAATGGATACATCGCTCACGAGCCCACCTCCCACTCCGCCGAGTGCCAGCCGTTCCAGAAGTAGCCGCTCGGGTTCCACGCTGGCGACTCGGGCTGCACGTTGCCCTTCTGATCCTTGGCGCGCACCACCGCGCGCACGTGACCGGCCGTCTTCTGGTCGAACCGAAAGCGGAAGACCTGCGCGCGGCCCACGCCCGCCTCGCCCTCGAGCTTCGCCGGCGCGAAGGTCTTGCCGCCGTCGAGCGAGACCTCGACCCCGGCGATCGGCGCCACGCCGGAGAACGCGAACCCCACGAGCTCCTGCGCGCCGAGCGTGCGCTTCGCGCCGTCGGGCCGCGCGATGATCGACTTCACCGGGAAGGTCGTGGCGGGCGTCGTCTTCTCGGGCGGCACGGCAGCGCCGGGCTCCACCGGCGTGGTGGGCATGCGGTAGGCGGTCTTCATGTAGAAGCCGTCGGCCTCTTCCTTCTGCGGCCGGACACCCACCAGCCACTTCACCCAGTGATCACCTGCCCACCCCGGCACCACGAGCCGCAGCGGCGCGCCGTGCGCGAGCGACAGATCCTCGCCGTTCATGCGGTACGCGAGGAGCGTGCTCGGATCGAGCGCGCGCTCCATGGGGATGCTGCGCAGGAACGCCGGCGTCGTGGGCTTGGGGGGCGCGTCGGCGCCGGCCATGCGCACGTGCATGGCGCCGCCGGAGAGACCGGCCTTTGTGAGCACGTCCTTGAGGCGCACGCCGGTGAAGGTCGCCTGGCCCATCGCGCCGTGCAACCACTGCAGCCCCGGGACACGCGGCTTCTGCAGGGCGCGCCCGTTGCCCGAGCACTGCAGCACCGCGGTGATCGTCACCTCGGGGAACGACGACCGCAGCTCGTCGACGCCGAGCGTCAGCGGCGTCTTCACCATCCCGTCGAACGTGACCTTCCGCGCGCGATCGAGCGCCGGCGGGCCGAAGTGGCTACGCACGAAGAACACCGCGGTCGGCGTGATCAGGCGATCGAAGTACGCAAGCGGCGTGGCGAGGTTCTGCGGTACGCCTCCCTGACGAAGGAGCGGCGAGCCGCCGTCGGCCGCTTCGCCCGCGCCCGCGTCGTCCGCGGCGGCGCTCCCCGTGCCGAGGAACGCGGCGATCCCGGTGGCCTGCAAGACTGCACGACGTCCGATCATGGTCGCGCATCCAACGGCGGGCCGAGCGAGCGGTCAAGTATCCCTGGTGGGCAAGCATCTCTGCCGCACATTGCCACGGTCGCTGTGAACGAGAGGCTGGTCGCGTGCGCTCACAGTGGCATTCGGCGTGGATCCTGCGGGCGCCGCAGGGCGCGAGTCTTGCTCGTTTCGATCCATGGCTCGAGAAGGACTCGCCGCTCTGACCCTCGCCATCGTCACGACGGCGTGCGTCAACACAACGGCGCCGATCGATCTCTACCGCGCCGATACCAAGGTGATCCGGCTCGCGCTGAAGAACCCGCGCAGCGCCATCTGCCCCGGCGAGCCCGTCCCTCTCGATGTGGAGCTCGACGTGGTCGTCGGCAGCGATCTGCTCCATCTGAAGCAGCGTCGCTTTGACCTCGACGATCGGATCTTCGAGCCACGCCAGCTCCACCTCTCGAGCGCCCAGGGATTCTTCGGCGAGAACGGGTCGTTCTATCCCGATCCCGACGTGACGAAGTCGGTGCAGACCGGCTTCGTCCTCTTCGTTCGCGCCCCCCACGGTCCAGCGTTCGCGGTGCGCTTCCCTCCTTCGTACGAGTGCACCGCGGCGATCGGCGCTGCCGGAAGGTACGGCGCGCCGGGACGAGACGGCGAGGACGCGATCGCCGTCGATCCGAACGCCGTGGAGCCGGACGCCGCGGCCCGGGGACACACCGCGCAGGAGGGCGGAGCGGGCGGCGAAGGTCCGCATTTTTCCGTCTACGTCACGTGGGTCCGTACGCCCGACTACACGAAGCTCCTCGCCGCGCGCTCCTTCGGTGACGTGCAGCGGATCACGCTCGTGGCGCCTGGCACGCCGCTCGACATCCACGCACGGGGCGGACGAGGAGGCGCCGGCGGACGCGGCGGCCAGGGCGGTCGCGGGCTCCTCAAGGGAACGTCGACCGACGGACGCGCCATCTACGGAGACGGCGCGACCGGCGGCACCGGCGGCACCGGCGGGGTGGGCGGCACCGGCGGCGACGTCGACATCTACGTCGACGAGCGCTTCGACGATCTCGAGCGGATGTTCAACGCGGACACGAGCGGCGGCGAAGGCGGCCAGGGCGGACAGCCCGGCCGCGGCGGCGACGGTGGGCGGCCCAACGACTTCAAGCGAGGGATGGAAGGCTCCGTCACGCAGGGCGCTCCCGGCGCGCCGGGCATCAACGGGAAGCGCGGCCGACCGGGACGCGTGCGCACGGCACGCGCCGATGTTCGCGCGCAGTTCGAGGGCCTCGGCGCGATCGTTCCGTACTGACGCAATCTGCGGCTCAGAGCGGGGAGGGGACCGGGATTACGCCCGAGCCCACGCGTGTAGCGTTGTCGGTGAAGGTCGTGTCGATCGAGACCGAGACCTGGCCGTCGACCGGAGCCTCCGGCACCGCCGCAACCTGGAGCAGCTCGCTGCCGCCCTGCGCGAAGATCCCCACCGCGTTGTCGGTGATGCGGCTCGCGCGCACCGTGCCGCTCGCCGCGTCGAACACCAGGCCCGCCGCCGCGCAGCGCCGGACCGTGACGTCGTCCACCACCAGCGAGCTGCCCTCGAGCGCAGTGAGCCCGTGCCCGAGCGCCGCGTCGTCGCCCGCGGCGACATCCTCGATGCGTGAGCTGCGCAGCGCCAGCGAGGCTCCGCCCGCTGCCACGAGGATCCCCGCCTGCCGGCTGCGCTGCGCGACCAGGCCGAGGATGGTCATGAGGCCTCCGTCCTGCGCGGTGACGGCGCGCCCCGGGCCGCCCGGCGTCCCGTCGGCGGCGGTGTCGGCGATCCATGCATTCTGCAAGTCGATGCGACCCTTGGTGATCGCGAGCACCGCCACGCCGTGGTTCCCCAGCGCCGAGAGCTGCGTGATGGAGGCCTCTGCGCCGCTGCCCACCTCGATGCCGCGCCCGTGCAAGCCGGTCGACGCCAGCGGCAGCGTGCCGCGAATCACCGTCTGATCGATGGTGCCCTTCGCGCCGGCGCCGCGGATCGAGATGCCGATGTCCCGGTTGCCAACGACCGCCGTGGCGCTCACGTTCGCGACCGCGCCGGTCTCGATGGCGAGCCCGCGTCCCGCCCTCTTCTTGGCGTCGGCGCGCGTGCCGAGGACCACGCTGCTCGTCATCGTGAGCTTCGAGCCCGCATCGATCGCAGCCACGCCCGCGCTGGTGTTGCCGACGAGCGCCGAGCCGCGCACCTCGGCGATGCCGCCCGACTCGAGGTCGATGCCGTAGCCGCGCTCCCCGTCCACGTCGGCGTCGGTGGTGGCGATGAGGCTGCTCTCGACGAGCACCTTGGCGTTCGCGCCGATGGCCGCGGCGCCGCTCTGATGGTTGCCCACGAGCGCGCTGCCCTTCAGCGTGACCGTGCCCCCGGAGATGGAGGAGACCCCGAAGCCGTTCTTGCCGTCGTCGCCCGCTACCGTGCCGATGACGACCGAGTCGATGAGCGTCGCCGTGCCCCTCACCTCGGCGAGCACGCCGATGTCGGTGCTCGCGGCCACCGTGACGCGCTCGAGCGTGACGGTTCCCTCGTCGACGAGGACGCCGCGGCCGTAGCCGACCCCGCTGTTCTTCGTGGCGTCGATGGTGGTGTCGGTCAGCGTGACGCTGGTGCCCGGCCCGTAGCTCACCACCGAGGTCTCGCGGTTCCCGGAGAAGCTGCTCGCGAGCACCTGGGCTGCGGCGCCGGTGCGGACCATGAGTCCGAGGCCGAAGTCCTGCTTGGCGTCGGAGGCGGTGCGCGCGATGACGCTCTTCTCGATGCGTGCGCGCGAGCCCTTGCCCACGATCTGGATCCCGAAGCCGGTGTTCTCCGTCACCGCGCTCTGCGTGATCACCAGCTCGGCGCCGGCGCTCGCCTCGAGGCCGTAGCCCTTTGCGAGCGTGCTGTCGGTCGACGCGCGGACCACCGAGTGATCGACGGTCACGCGCGTGCCGGCGCCGGCGGCGAGGACGCCGCCGCCCGCGTTGCCGTCGATCACCACGTTGCGGAGCGTGAGCTTCGCGCCGCGGTCGACGACCGCGGCCGCGAGATGGCCAGTGAGCGTGAGGCCTTCGACGGTGCTGTCGGTGCCAGCGCCCGGGCGAAGCCCCTCGACGTTCGCGGGCGGGGGCGCGGTCACCGTGACCTGGCTGGCGCAGCGCCCCACGACCTTCACCGAGCGCGGCAGCGTGAGCGCCTCGGCGTAGCTGCCCGAGTTGACGGCGATGACCGCGCCCGCCGGCGCGGCGGCCAGCGCGGCGCCGATGGTCTTCAGGTGCGTGGCGTCGATCTGCCCGGGCGTGAACGCGGTATCGACGACGTAGGTCGCGCCTGCCGGCGGGAAGGTGGCGCTGCAGACCCCGACCGGGGCGCACGCCGCCTGTCCAAGGAGCTCCATCGTCGCGCCCGTGCACGCGCTCGCCGCGACCGCGCGGCAGCCCCAGCCGTCTGCACGGGCCTCGAATCCCGCCGCGCACGCCGCTGCCGCGACGGGCGCGCACGCGCTCTGGCCCAGCACGGGCATGCTGCGGGCGGCGCACGCCTTCGCGGGGAGGATCTCGGTGCAGCCGAAGCCCGCGGCGTCGAGCGCGAAGCCGGCCGGACACTGCGTCCAGCCGAGGTGGACGCAGGCGCCGGCGGCGTCGGTGCGGTCGTCCGCACCGCACGCGACCACCGGCGGAGGATCGGTGGGCTCGCCCCCTCCGCCGCCGTCACTCGAGCAGCCGGCGAGCAGGGAGAAGAGCAAGCACGAGAGGGCGCAGGTCGTTCGCATCGTCACTGTCTCATTCACGGAAGGCGTGGACCCGATCGGTGGTGTCGCAGGTGATGTAGAGCGTGCCGTCGCGGCCGATCGCGAAGCCGGTGGGCGGGTCGCTCACGTCCGCGTCCCAGATCAGCTGGCCGAGCGGGCTGATGGCGTAGAGGTGACTCTCTCCCGGGTCGTCGGCGCCGACGTAGAGCGTGCCGTCGAGATCGACGATGACCTGCGAGATCACGGTGTGCTCCACCTGCAGTCGCCACTGTTCGGTCCCGTCGGCGCGAAGCGCGACCACCGTGCGCTCGGTCGCGGCGTAGATGGTCCCGTCCCATCCGAGCGCCGGCAGCATCTGCCACCCGAACGGCCCGGGAGCATCCCAGATCCACTTCAAGGTGCCGGTGGGCGTGACCGCGTGGAGCTTCTTCCCCATCGTGCCGATGTAGATCGTGCCGTCGTCACCGACCACTGGCGAGGACTGCATCTCGTTGCCGGAGCCGGCATCGTAGACCCACTGCTGCTTGCCGCCGCTCGACACGGCGAACAGCTTGCCGTTCCGCGAGCCGATGTAGATGTCGCCGCTCGGTCCGATGGCTGGCGAGCCGTTGATGCTGCCGCCGGTCGCGAAGTCCCAGCGGAGCTTGCCGGCGCCGTCGTAGGAGACGAGCTTCTGCGAAAAAGATGCAGTATACACGTTTCCCGCGGCGTCGATCACGGGTGAGGTGTCGACCGACCCGCCGATGTCGTCGCGCTTCAACCCACCGTCGGTCGCGCGCGCGACCGCGGAGTTCCCCGCGCCGAAGTAGAGCGTGCCGTCCTTGCCGATGGCGGGGGTGTTCGTGACGTCACCGCCGCCGACCTCGAGCTT
>JAYTBL010000630.1:0-3661 GCA_043736975.1 Polyangiaceae bacterium | reverse complement strand
TCCTCGGGGTCCAGTCCGGCCTCCTTCATCATCTCCTTGTCGAGCGCGGAGAGCGCGACCTCCTCGAGCGACGTGTTGAACGAGGTCGTGTACGGCTTGCTCGGGTAGTCGAGGCTCGTGCCGGCGACGGTGGCAGTGCGGTTTAGCGAAGTGCTGCACCACGTGATGGCGCCGGGCCTCGCGCTTGCGCTCGTGCCGCCACCGTTACCTTCGCTCGACGGCGGCGCCTCGTGATTGCCGCCGGGCTCGGCGCCTCCGCCCTGCTCCACGCCGCGCCCGATCGCGAAGCTCGAAAGGAATGCCAGAAGAACCGCGAGATGCTTTGCGTCCTGACCAGGCGCGAAACGATGGAAACCGCGGTCATTCGCACGGGAAAGGCATGGCGCCACGGTCATACGTCGCTCGGCGGCAGGTCTGCTCGAGGCATGGTTCGACGCGCTGAGGAGGTCGTCGGCGCGTACGGACGCCGCCGTCGGTACCGACCTGCCACTCAGCGGACGCGCTGGATCTTCGAGAGGCTGACCAGCCGATCTTTCTTGTTGAAGCCGGTCTCGCGAATCGCAACGCGGCCGTCTCCTTGCGACGTGCCGACGATCATCACCCACCACATCTGGTCGTAGTAAACGATGTCACCTACCGAGAGAGAGCTGAGGGTCGCCGGCTCGAACGCGTAAAAGGTATCCCTCCGCGCGACGTACTGGGTCTTCGTCGCGCCGTCGCACAGCGCCGTGATGCTCTCGCGCACGTCCGCGGGGACCTCCTTGACGACGCACTTCGGCGGCACGAAGTTGCCGGTGCGACGCTCGTAGATGGTATCGCCGACGCGGACGCGCGCGGCGCTCGCCCATGGCGGCGGGAAGATCTGCGAAGGGCCAACCGACTTCGTCGACGCAAGGCGACCGCTGCCGATACGGACCGTGTAGCGCTTGGGAGATTGGGTGACGGCAGTGACGCGGCCGTCGATCTCGAACCTGCCGTCGTCCTCGAGGATCGATACTTCGTCGCCGACCGCGACCTCCCGGCTCGTGCCCGCGGGAGCGGGGAGCCGGGACGGGAGTTCGGCCTCCGGCTGTTGCGGAGGCTCGGGCGTGCTCCTTCTCGCCTTGCAGCTCGCGAGCATGCAGATCGCGAGGACGAGCAGGCAGTGACGGAACGTCGACATGCCCGAAGGATACGCGCGCGGCTTCCTCGCGCCGAGCAGCTCGACGTACTCGTGCCGGACCCACATCCGCGCGACGCGTGGGATCTCGACACACGCGAGGCCGGCCGCCGACGCTCCGAGATCCCTGGTGGTTCGCCGGCTCGCCAGGCGCGAGCTCACCGTCGTGAGCACGCTCGCTAGAGCAGTTTCCGGATCGGATGGTCGTTGTTGATGAGGCCCCGGCCTTCGCTATCCCTGTACTTGCGGGTGAAGATGGAGATGAGGTCAATGAGCTGCCAGACCCCGCATCCGCCGAACGTCAGGAGCTGAGCGATGCCGATCCCGATCTGGCCTGTGTAGAAGCGATGGACGCCACAGATGCCGAAGCATGCCGGCCCGATCAAGAGCATGATCGTCACGAACTGGCTCTTGTTGCCTTGCGGCGGTTCGTTGCCGGGCGCGAGTTGCCCATAGCCCTGAGGCGGTTGCCCATAGCCCTGCGGCGGCTGCCCATTTCCCGGCGGTTGTCCTTGCATCGCGTGCCCTCCCTTCATCGGATTCTACATCGTGAACGCGAAACGGCGGTCAATCACGCGCGACCGCGTGCTCGGCGGGGTTTTCGAGTGCGGCAGGAGGGTTTCTCGTGCTCAGCCGGTTCCTCGGCGGCCAGCGGGCGAGCGCCCTCGAGCGCAACGTCGCGAACGCGATGGGCCGCGCACGCCATCCGGTGAGCAACGCGCTCGTGCAAGGCCTCACGTTCTTCGGAAGCGTGGCGGGCGCGGGCGGCCTCGCCGCTGCCGCTGGCGTGCTCCTCCTCGCGCGGGGCGAGCCTCTGGGCGCGAGCCAGGTGGCCCTGGGCGCGCTCGGCGGGATCACCGCCGAGCGGAGCGCTCGCTGCCTCGGTGGGCGCGTCGCGCGTGTACCTTGGCGTGCGGTGGCCGACCGACGTCGTCAGCGGGCTCGCCCTCGGCACGGCGTGGGCATGCGCTTGAGGAACGTCGCGAGGCTCGCCTCCTGCGTCTTGCGGCGCGCAATGAAGAGCGCACGGGGGGCCTCGAGCGGGAGCGCGCTCGGGAGGTTCGGTCGTCTCGCCCAGGGCCTTCAGGAACTGGCGGACGTCGTTCGGCTCGCGGACGAGCGCGAGGATGCGCATCCGTCCCTGGCACCTCGGGCACTCGAACGCATCGATGCCGAGGGTGGCCAGCCACGAAGCCCACGACCTCTAGCGGCACCCTTGACGCTTCGGCTTCGCCTCGCTCGCGTCCTCGGCCTTCGCGACCTCTGCCGCTCGTGGCTCACGGACACGCTCGCCGGCGCCGGGCTCGGCACGGCGGTGGGCATCCTCGTGCCGCTCCTCTTCCATGCGCCGGAGACGCGCTCGAGGGTCTCCGTCCGCGCAGGGCGGACGCTCGACGTGAGCATCACGTTCTGACGGTCGCGCGCGCGCCCGCGTTCGGCGCGGGGACGAGCGAACGACGAACCATGTACGCGAGCGTCCCCACCGAGCCGCACGTCGCCATCGCGACGAGATAGGGCCATGCCTCGATCCCGCGCGCCTTCGCGTCGCTCCGGACCCACGCCCCCGCGACGAAGAGAGAAAAGAAGAGGTCGAGCACGAGCTGCATGCCCCAGCGCTCGCGCCTGGCGAGCGTGAGGAACCCGAGCAGACCGTCCGTGCGCGCGACATCCAGCGTGTACAGGCTGAAGACGAGGAAGGCGACGACGGGGACCCCGATGCGGACGGCGTTTCTCATGCGGGAGAGGATGGGCCCTCGCGGTCATGAGGGCCATGACCTCGGAGGTCATGACGGCCGCATGCGCCCGCAGCTAGTCTCCTTCTCGTGGCCACCGTCGTCTCCACCTCCTCGTTCGGCGCGCTCCTCCGCCGCTATCGCACGCAGCACGGCATCAGCCAGGAGCGCCTCGCGGGAGACGCCGAGATCTCCCCGCGTCACCTGAGCTGCCTCGAGACGGGGAAGGCGACGCCGAGCCGCACGATGGTGCTCCTCCTAGGATCGGCGCTCGACCTCACCCTGCGCGATCGCAACGCGCTCCTCCAGGCGGCAGGCTTCGTCGCGGCCTACCGCGACGAGCCGCTCGATGCGCCGGAGGCTGCGTCGCTCCGGCGCGCGGTCGACCTCGTGCTCCGCGGGATGGAACCGAACGGGGCGATCGCGTGCGACCGCGCGTGGAACATCCTCGCCATGAACAGCGGTGCCGCGCGCCCGGCCTACGCGAAGGTGCGCGCCGTGCTCGACGGTATCCCCGATCTTCCTCGACCCGAGCTCCCCGCCGGCGTCGCATTCGAGCCGTTTCTCACGCTGCACCTCGTCCGCGGTCCGTACGAGGCGCGGCTCTTCACGACGATCCAGACCATCGGAACCGCCGTCGATGCGATGGCCGAGGAGCTCCGGATCGAGACGTACTTCCCGGCCGACGACCGGACGGCCGCGCTGATGCGCAGCCTCGCCGGGAGCTGACCGTCAGGACGCTCGGGGCGGGTCGACCCGGGTCGACCCC
>JAYTBL010000629.1:0-8922 GCA_043736975.1 Polyangiaceae bacterium | reverse complement strand
CCGGCCTCGCCGCCCAGTGGCGCGAGAACGCCGCCAAGGAGCACGCCTCGATCGCCGCGTTCGCCCAGCTCACGCTCGACCTGATGACCGTCGGCGCGCCGGCGCGCCTGGTCGCGGCGTCGCAGCGAGCGTCGCTCGACGAGGTGCGCCACGCCGAGCTCGGCTACGCGGTCGCGCGCGCGCTCGACGGGCGGGAGCAATCGCCCGCGCCCTTCCCCGAGGCGCACACGCGGCGCGCGCTCTCGCCGAGGCGCGAGGTAGCGCTGGCGGCGATCGCGGTCGATGCGCTCGCCGACGGCGCGCTCAACGAGGGGATCGCCTCGCGGCTGCTCGCGCGGCTCGCCGCGACCAGCGCATCGCCCGAGCTCGGCGAAGTCCTGCGCGCCATGGCGACCGACGAGGCGCGGCACGCCAAGGACAGCTGGGACGTCGTGGTCTGGTGCCTGGAGGAAGGTGGCGAGTTGGTGCGGCGCGCGCTCGAGCGCGCCGCAGGGACGATGCCGCTGCACCTCGGCTCGCCGCTGCCTCCCGAGGCGCGCGACGGCGCGTGGCTCGCATGGGGAGTGCAGAGCGTCGCGCTCGAGGTGACCGAGTACGCGCGCGTGCGCCGGAGCGCGCTGCGCCGCCTCGAAGTCCTGGTCGGCCAGGCGCCTGCGGCCCGGAGCGCGGCGTGACCGAGGCGACGTCGCGATCGCGCGTGATCACCGGATGGTGCCTGGTCCTGGGGATGATGGGCGTGCTGGGCGGCGCGCTCGCGATCGCGCGCTCGATGCACGCAGCTGCGTGCGGCCTCACCGACGCGGAGGCCGGCTTCGCGGTGATCGTCCCGCGGATCGAGGCGGTCTACGCGAGGGACGGACGCCTGTGTGGCTCATCCCTCGTCGAGGAGACGCATCCCTTCAGCTGGCTGGCCTACCCGTCGAGCAGGACCGATCCGAACCCGACGATCGACGCGGAGCGGGTCGCGAACGTGGGCTTCGCCTGCCTCGCCATCAATCCCGCGACCATCCCGAGCGGACGCGACGGCTACACCTACGAGGTCTCGGGCGACGCCTTCGTGGTCCGCGCCTTTCGCGCGCCGCTCTACGATCCCAATGGCCTCATCTCGCGCTTCGAGCGCCGCGGACGGATCGAGGGAGGCAAGCTGGTCGTCGACCGCGGCGTCTACCACGTCGACCCCGGCGGTCCCCGCTTCCCGGGCCACATGCACGAGTACGGCAGCAGGACGTACTAGCGGATCGCGCGTCATCCATTCGAGCCTGCGCCGCTCCCTCGGCACGCCGACTTCCCCAATGGTTCCTTAGATCGCAACCATGTAGGAAGGAGGCACACATCGTGCTCCGAGGCCGGCAACCATGAACGTCCGTCTCCTCCGCTCGGGCCTCTGCTCCGCGCTCGCCGCGCTCGTCGGTCTCCTCGCTTCCACCGCGGCCTGCACCGCCGACTCGTCAGCCGCCGAGGGAACGCAGGGAGAAGAGGACGACCTCACGAGCATCTTCGCGCGCTCGCGGACGCTCCAGTTCGTGGGCACCGTCTACGTCGAGGCGAACGCCACCAACGAAGCGATCCTCTCCGCGGTGCGCAGCCAGTCGCAGACCGCGTTCGGTCCGATGCGCACCACCGAGATCGCGGTCAACAGCCGCGAGCTGAAGGAGGTCGACCCGCGCACCTTCCTCAAGCGCCCGGTGAAGGTCGTCGACCCGAACGTCGCCAGCGACCCCGGCCGCGACATGCTCGAGGTGAAGTACACGTACAACGACAACGCCGTCGTCGGCACCAGGTACGCGCGCCGCACCACCGCTCCCCTCGCCCTCCTCGCGCACACCTACCGCAGCCAGACCGAGCGTGTCCTCAAGGAGTGCACGCCCAACGACGCGCACTCGCGCGATTTCAGCACGTCGCTCTGGTACGTCTTCGAGCCGACCGTCCGCGGCTGCGCCGAGGCGATGCAGCTCGAGCAGAAGAAGATCGACGCCGACCGCAAGCTCCTCAAAGACAAGACCAAGCAGGTCGCGAAGAGCGACGTCGAGCGCCTCTACTATCCGATCCAGGCCAAGCTCGGCGCCGACAAGACCAACCGCGGCGCCTCGTTCCCGGAGTACGCGCGGCTCTACGCGGGCGGCGTGCAGCCCGGCAAGCTGGTGATCAGCCTGGTGTTCGGCAACATCGATCACGTGGCCTCGGGCGGCCCCTCCGGTGACTTCAACTGGGGCGAGCTCATGACCACGCTCGAGGACGTCCAGGCCTCGGGCGGGGAGCTGAAGCAGGTCCCGGTCGCGGGCCAGCCCAACGTCGACCTCGCGAGCTTCACGCTCAAGAGCGGCAAGAAGGTCGAACGCCCATCCTTCAAGGATCTGGTCGGTCTCCACTCCGGAAACACCGGCCTCACCATCCCCTTCGCCGACAAGGACGACCTCGAGAAGCAGTTCAGCGAGCGCATCTACAAGAAGTGGATCGGCGTCGAACGCAAGGTGAGCGTCAAGAACGGCAACGAGGCGCCCAAGGACGTCGCGGTAGAGTTCATGATCTACTTCGGCGTCGAGTCGGAGGGCACGCCCCACCACTTCGCGATCAAGAACAGCGACGTGTTCCTCTACAACGGCCACTCGCAGATCGGCTTCGGCCCGCTCGACCCGCGCAACTTCACGGCCGCGGACTTCCCGTCGACCTACCAGATCCTCTGGATCGACGGCTGCGTCTCGTACAATTACTACGAGAAGGACTACATCCCGCTCAAGCAGGGCGGCACGAAGAACCTCGACCTCATCACCAACGCCGTCGAGTCTCCCTCGTTCCGCAGCGGCCAGGCGATGGGGAAGTGGCTCACGACGCTGCTCGACGGCAAGAGCGCGAGCTACAAGGATCTCCTGCTCGCCGCCGGCGACACCGACGGCCCGACCGACTCGCTGCGCGTGGTCGACGGCGAGGTCGACAACGACTTCACGCCCGCCAAGTTCCCGATGACGATCACCCCGCGCTGAGCATCGATCCGCGCTAGACACAGGTCCTTGCTCGCCAGCATCCGGGACCGGAACATCTGGGTCATCTACGCGACGATCGTCCTCCTCGGGATCGCCTACGGAACGTCGATCTCGGTCCTCGCCGTCCACCTGGACGCGCATGGCATCCCGAAGCTTGCGATGGGCGGCCTCGCCGCCGCCTTCGCGCTGGGGATCGTCTCGTTCTCGATCCCCACCGGCTGGGCGGTGCAGCGCTTCGGCGCCAAGGCGACGTTCGCGACCGCGCTCGCGGGCTACGGCGTCTGCGTCACCACCTTTCCGTTCCTCTCCACGCTCACCTCGCTGAGCATCGCGCGTTTCTTCGACGGCGCGTTCTCGGTCGGGGTGTGGGTCGCCGCCGAGACCGCGCTGCTCTCGCGCTCCGACCGGACCAACAAGGGGCTGGTGATGAGCCTCTACGCGATCGCGGTCGCCGTCGGCTACGTCATCGGTCCGCTGATGGCGACGGTCGTGGTGCCAGCGTTCGGGACGAGCACCACGTTCCACGTCGCTGGCGTCTTCGCGGCGGCCGCGGTGCTGGTCGTGCTCCTCGCGCTCGACAACGACAAGGGCGCCGCGGGTGACCCCCACGGCGGTGGTGGCGAGGACGTGGCGACGGACGAGCCGCCCGCCGCTCCCCTCACCGCCGCAGCGGTCATCTGGCGCGTGAAGACGTCGTGCTTCGGCACCTTCGCGTACGGCTACTTCCAGGCGTCGGTCGTGCTCTTCCTGCCGCTGTTCCTCATCGAGGAGAAGCACATCCCAGCCAGCAAGACGATCTTCGTCACCGCGTTCTTCGCGGGCGGCATGCTGGTGATGTCGACGTGGGCAGGGCGCCTCGGTGATCGCCACGGCCACCTCCTCGTGATGCGGGTGCTCGCTTCGATCGGCGCGGTGATGGTCGCGAGCTTCGTCCTCTTGCCGTCATTTCCATCCATGTGCGCGGCGGTGTTCGTGGCCGGCGCCACGCTCGCGTCGATCTCGCCGGTGAGCCTCGCGCTCCAGGGCGTCGTCACCCCGCGCGCCGACCTCGGCCGCGCGAATGCCTTCTATAATGCGGCCTATGCGATCGGGATGCTGGTGGGACCGCCCATCTCGAGCGTGCTCTTCACCCGCTGGGGAGGCGCGGCGATGCTGTTCCACCTTGCCGCGCTCTGGGCGATCTTCGTGGGCCTGACCATCGCCTTCGCCGCTGACGACCCGCGCCGCGCGACTTCTGTCCGGGCCGAGCGCGCGATGCTACGCTGAGGGGATGCGCAGTTGCGCCCATCGCTTCCTTCTTCCGTCCATCGCCTCTCTGCTCTGCCTCACGCTCGCCTTCGCGTGTGGCACCCAGGAGGTATCCATCCCCGACGACTTTCCGCCGCCCGACAGCAGCACCGGCAAGGACGCGAGCGACGGCGCCGTGGCCGACCGCAGCGTCGACACCGGGCCCGACGCGCCCGACGTCGTCTGCCCCGAGGTCCTGCCCGATGACGCCACCGGCGTCTTCGTCAGCCCCGGCGGCACCAACGACGCGAGCTGCGGGACGCGCGCCGCGCCGTGCAAGGCGGTGAACGTCGGCATCACGCACGCGGTGGCGGCGAGCAAGCCCAACGTGTACGTCGCGCGCGGGACCTACGTGGAGAAGGTCACGCTCGCGGGCGGCGTCGCCCTGGTGGGCGGCTGGGATTTCCCCGCCGGCTCCAGCAAGTGGCGGCGCTCGTGTGTCGATCCGGGGGAAATCGTCGTCCTCCGCGCGCCCGCCGGGCAGAACGTGACCGTCGAGGCGCGAGATCTTCCGGCCGAGCCGGCGACGCTCTCGCTGGTGCGCATCGAGAGCAAGGCGGCGGCCGCGGTCGCGGCCAGCGAGTCGCTCTATGGTCTCCTTGCGGTCGGCGCGACCACCTCGGTAGTGCTCGAGAACGTGCGCATCGACGTCGGCGCGGCCGGCGCCGGCACCACGCCCGCGAAGGGCGCAGCGGGCGCCGCCGGTGCGCTCAGCTGCGCGGCCGGCATCGGCGGTCCAGGTAGCGCCGGGACCTCCGGCGCCGGCGCGGCGATCGGCACGTTCGGCAGCACGGGCTACGTCCCCGCCACCGCCACTGCCGGCAACCTCGGCGCGGCGGGGAACAACGGCCTCGCGGGCGGCCTGGGCGCCTGCATCCAGTGCGGGACCTGCGACACGTTCCTCAACGGCTGCGCGCTCCTCCCCGATCCCTTGAAGACCTGCGGCAAGGACGGTCAATCCGGCTGCGGCGGCGGGCCGGGCGTGGTCGGCCTCCCTGGAACCGGTGGCGGCTCGAGCATCGGCATCTACGTATGGAACGCGACCGTCACCGTGCGCGGCGGCAAGATCAAGAGCGGCGACGCAGGCAACGGCGGCGCGGGCGGCGCGGGCGGCAACGGCGGCGTCCCGACCGCCGCCGCGGCGGGTACCGCGAGCGATGCCTGCACGTCCAAGTGCGAGCTCGGCCTGCTGGCGTGCGTCGAGACGAAGGAGAAGGCGGCGGGCGGCGTGGCCGGCACCGCAGGCGGCAGCGGTGGCAGCGGTGGCACCGGCGGAGGCGGAGGCGGCGGCTCGTCGTTCGCGCTCTACGCGGGCGGCATCGGCGTCGTCACCACCGAGAGCAACCCCACGCTCGCGCACGGCAAGGCCGGAGCGGGCGGCGGCGTCGGCGCGGCCGCCGGCGCTTCGGGCGCGGCCGCCGACCGCGTCCCCTGAGGGCGGTCGCTAAAGGGTTCGTATCCAGCGATAGAGCCCCGTCTCCTCGTGCCCCTCGTGCAGGGAGACGCGCACCTTGAGCTCGTGAAGCTCGCGCGCCGCGAGGCTGCCCGCCTCGGCGCGCACGGCGAGCTCGTCGAGCGCGATCCGGAAGGCCTCGTGCTGCGCGAGGAGCGCTCTCGCGTCCTCCGGGTCGACGTCGGCGAACTTCGAGATGTCGAGCTCCTCGCCGCCCAGGTGCGCGCGCAGGACGTCGGACAGCGACCGGAACAGGGCGACGACGTCACCGCTCCCCGGATGCTCGACCGCGTCGATGAGGGCGCGGAACGCCTTGTCGACCCACGCATGCTCGACCAGACCCGGGTGCACGTGCTCCCTCATGAATGAGAGAATGCCAGGTATCGTCGTGGGATGCACATCGAGTTCGTCGGCGCCGCGCAGACCGTCACCGGATCGAAGCACGTGATCCGGACCAAGCACGCGACCGTGCTCCTCGACTGCGGGATGTTCCAGGGGCGCCGCCGCGAGTCCCTCGAGCACAACCAGCAGCTGGGGATCGACCCCGGAGAGCTCGATGCGGTGGTGCTCTCGCACGCGCACATCGATCACTCGGGGGCGCTGCCGGTGCTGGTGAAGCAGGGCTACGAGGGCTCGATCTACACGACGCCCGCCACCCGCGATCTCTGCGCCGTGATGCTCGAGGACGCGGCCATGATTCAGGCCGCCGACGCGCGCTACGTCAACAAGGCCATCGATCGCGACGGCGCCGACATGGATCACGTCGAGCCGCTGTACAGCCCGGAGGACGTCGTGCGCACGCTGCAGCTCGTGGTCGGCGTGCCGTACCACCGCAAGATGACCATCGCGCCCGGCATCGAGATCTCCTTCCACGATGCCGGCCACGTGCTCGGCAGCGCGGTGACGGTGCTCGACGTGGATGACGAGGGGGTGCGCAAGCGCATCCTGTTCACCGGCGATCTCGGGCGGAAGAAGATGCCCATCCTGCGCGACCCGGAGATCGTCGACGGCGTCCACGCGCTCATCAGCGAGAGCACCTACGGCGACCGCCTGCACAAGCCGATCGGGGCGATGGAGGACGAGCTCGCCGCGGTCCTGGAGCGCACGTTCAAGCGTGGTGGCAAGGTGATCATCCCGTCCTTCGCGCTGGAGCGCGCGCAGGAGGTGCTCTACGCCATTCGCGCCCTCCGCAAGCAGGGGCGCATGCCGGCGATGCCCGTCTACGTCGACTCGCCGCTCACCGTGAAGATCACCGACATCTTCAAGCTCCATCCCGAGTGCTACGACGCCGAGACCCGCGCGCTCATCCAGAGCAACGACTCCCCCTTCGACTTCGAGACGCTGCGCTACGTGTCGGACAAGGAGGAGTCGAAGGCGCTCGATGCGTCGAAGGAGCCGGCCGTCATCATCTCGGCGAGCGGCATGTGCGAGGCGGGGCGCGTCGTCCATCACCTCAAGGCCACCATCGAGAGCGACGCGAACACCGTCTGCATCGTGGGCTTCCAGGCGCAGCACACCCTGGGACGACGCATCGTCGAGCGGCGAAAGCGCGTGAAGATCTTTGGTGTCGAGCGCGATCTGCGCGCCGAGGTCGCGACGTTGAATGGCTTCTCGGCCCACGCCGATCAGCGCGACCTCGTCGACTATGCCGTGGCGCTCAAGGAGCGCGGGCCGCTGCAGCACGTCGCGCTCGTGCACGGCGAGCCGCAGGCCCAGAGCGTGCTCACCAAGAAGCTGCACGAACGCGGAATCGCCAACGTGCATGCCCCCACCACCGGAACGTCGATCGAGGTCTGACATGCGCGCTCCGCTCCTTGCTCTCTTCGTGCTCGGTCTCGGCGGCGCCGCGGCCTTCGTCGCCTGCGACGAGCGCTTTCCCCTGCCGCTCCAGCAATCCGAGGCGGGCCCGCTCGCCACCGACGCCGCGGGCGACGCGCCGCTCGATGCCGATGCCTCGTGCGACGCCGGCACCCCGCCGGCGAAGATCTCGCTGACGCGCGTATCGCCGGTCGTCTTCCGGAACCCCACCGGCGTCGTCGAGCACGACGGCAAGCTCTACGTGCTCCAGCAGGGCTCGAGCGGCCCCGTCGACGCGCAGGTGCGCCTGCTCTCCGCGGACGGCCAGCAGGCCACGACCGTGATCGACGTCTCGTCGCGCATCGTGCCCGGCGGCGAGGCCGGGCTCCTCGGCGTCGCGTTCCACCCGAAGTTCGCGGAAAACCGCTACGTCTATCTCTACTACCTCTCTCCGCACCCGCAGCGGCCGCCGCCCACCGGCGTCGTGTTCCAGTCGGTGATCGCGCGCTACGAGAGCCCCGACAACGGCCTCACGCTCGATCTCGCCACCGAGAAGCGCATCCTGGTCGTCGATCAGCCGTTCACGAACCACAACGGCGGCACGCTGGCGTTCGGCAACGACGGCTTCCTCTACTTCGGCTTCGGTGACGGCGGCAGCGGCGGCGATCCCCTGGGCGCCGCGCAGGACAAGGACAAGCTGCTGGGCAAGATCGTCCGGCTCGATGTCGACGGCGGGGACCCCTACGCCATACCGCCGACCAATCCCTTCGCGGCCGGCGGCGGCCGGCCCGAGATCTACGCGCTCGGCTTCCGCAATCCGTTCCGTTTCAGCTTCGACAGGCCCACCGGCGATCTCTGGGTCGGCGACGTAGGGCAGAGCAAGAAGGAGGAGATCGACAAGGTCATCCTCGGCGGCAACTACGGCTGGCGCGTGCGCGAGGGCAAGGGCTGCTACGACCCGCCCACGGACTGCGCCACGAGCGGGCTCATCGATCCGGTCGTCGATCATCCGCGCACCGAGGCCGTCTCGATCACGGGCGGCGTCGTCTATCGTGGCAAGACGATCCCCGAGCTCACCGACCGCTACGTCTACGGCGACTTCGGCATCGGCTCGTTCTTCGCGATCGATCCCAAGGCGACGAACCCGGTCCCGGTGCGCCTTGGCCTCGGGCCCCTGCCGCCATCGGTGCAACCCGCGCAGTTCGCGCTCGACCCGCAGGGCGAAGTGGTGGTCGTCGACTACGGTGGCGGCCTGTACCGCATCACGCCCCCTCCCCCGCCCGCGGCTACGCCTTGCCCTTAGGCGCGGTGAGGAGAACGCCTTCTCGAAGCGCCGCGACGACGCAGCCGGGGTCTTGCCAGGCCAGCCAGTGCCAGCCGCCGCGGACGTCGACCACGCGCGCC
>JAYTBL010000628.1:0-3662 GCA_043736975.1 Polyangiaceae bacterium | reverse complement strand
CTTCTCGCGCGTGAGGAACCAGGCGACGCCGCCGCCGAGCAGGGTGCCGCCGGCGGTGGCGGCGACGAAGCCGCGGGTCTTGCTCTCGGTGACGTCCTCGAAGACGAGCGGGCTGGCGGCAGCGGCGCCGGCGGCGGCCCCCAGCCCGGCTCCGAGATCAATGAGCAATACACGCGATGGCGAGACCTGCACCAAGGTGGCGAGCGTGCCTCCGGCGAGCAGCCCCACGGTCGTGCCGATACCGGCGCCGGTGTACGGCGTGCGGTTCTCGACGTCGCCGCTGTAGAAGAAGTCGCCGAGCGCACCGAGGCCGAGCCCGACCGCCGCGCCGGAGTTGACGAGCACGGCGTCACCCTCGTCCGCCGCGCCGCGAGTCAGCGAGAAGGTTGCGAGCGAGAGGCCGATGAGGCCACCGCCCACGCCCCACGCGTAGCGATCGGTCAGCGGCTGCACGTGCCGGCCGTTCGCGAGGAAGACGCCGGCGGCGGCGCCCCACCACGCGGAGCCGGCGAGCGTCCAGGCGTCGCCGGTCCCGATGTTCCACTCCTCGGCGACCAGCAGCGCGCCGCCGAGGCCGATGCCGGTGCCGAGCGTGAGGAGCGGATAGAGTATCCGCGGATCCTCGGAGCCGCTCGCCCGCTGCACGCTGTACGCGGTGAACGCGCCGAAGAGCGCGGCGTTCGCGGCGAGCACGGCGCGGCCCTGCGAGCGCAGCCCGGACATGAGCCCGGTGCTGGCCGACTCCTGCGGCCGTGGGCCGACCTCGCTCGCGCCCGAGCCGGTCGCAGCGAGCAGATCGCGCAGGAGCACGAGGCCGCGGACCGAGATGTCGACCGCCGAGACGCGCTCCACGCGCACGCGCAGCTGCTTGCCCCTGGGGGGAACAGCGAGGATGCGGAGGATGAACATGTCGCCGCCGGCCGGCTCGAGGCGCGCGCTCACTACCCAGGTGCCGCGATCCTGCGCTTCGCCGCGTGAGCCGGTCTTGCCGGCGCGCTCGATGAGATCGAGGTCGCGCGCGCGCGTCATCGTGGGGCCCTGATCGGCGACGTCGAGCGTGAAGCCGAGATCCTGGACGGCGTCGCGCAGCGTGGCGTCGAGCTCTTGCGCGCGCGCGGCGACGCTGCCCTCGGCAGGTGCCGGCTTGTGGAGCGCGACCGAGCCGGCGTCGTCACCGGCCGGCGTGAGCGTCGGCCACACGACGATCGGCTTCTCGGCATCGATGGGCGGCGGCGGGGGAGGCGGCGCCGCGTCCGGCGCCGCGCCGGGCGCCGCCTCGGGCGACTGCGCGCTGGCCGGCGAGGTGGTCGCGAGGACGAGCGCGGTGCTCGCGAGCGCGCACGAGAGGTGGCGGAGGAGCGGGCGCACGATCAGAACATCACGGTGCTGCTGACCCAGAGATCGACGATCGTGGTGTCGTCGACCGAGAAGCGGCGGCCAGGCAGGTCGATGACCTGACGGTGGTTTGGATTGGGGGTTCCGGTGGCGGTGCTGCCGCCGGTGCTGGAGCCGCCCGCGCGACACGGACCGGACGTGCCGGGCCCGCCCTTGACCTCCGGGTTGCACGCGTCGGACGCGGTGACGAGATGACTCTGCGCGTAGGTTAGGCCGAGGCCTGCATTGAACTTCACGTACTCGCCAGCCTGCATCGTAACGCCCAGCGCGCCGCCGAACGAGCCGTACGCTTGCTGATCGGTGATGCCGGTGAAGAACACCTTCGGCGCTGCGGGATCGGCGGTGCTGGTGGTGGCGTCACCCTTGAAGGCGCTGGGGTTGCCATCGCGGAGGGAGCGCGCCGGCGAGGCGCCGAGCGCGTCGAACAGCTCGGAGTACTCGCGGCCCGGTGAGTGGTACGTGCCGTGGACCTTGAAGTCGAGGGAGAGGCGCTGGAACGACTCGCGGTTCTCGTACGGGTAGACCTCGGTGCCGACGGTGAACCTGCCGACCACCGGCGGCCGGCGGAGCAGCGAGCCGTTGACGTCACTGGTCGCGCCGTAGTCGCTGTTGGCGGCGGGGAGCTCGACCTGCGCACGGAAGCCGAGGTACGGCTCGACGTACCCGAAGCGCCGCCCGAAGATCGTGTGCAGTGCGAGCGTCGTCATGCCGCGCGAGATGCCGGGATCGCGGCCGGGCGCCGACGGGTTTGCGGGATCGGGGCACTGCACCGCGCCTGCGGCGTTGCAGGCATGGAGGCGCGGACCGACCGAGAAGCGGGACTCGGCGCCGAGCACCCACGTCGGCATCGCCGGATCACGGAGCTGGTTGAAGATCGCGTAGTCGAGGCCGACCGCGAGCTGGTCGATCCCGCTACGCGTGGGGCTCTTGAACGGGACCGAGAACAGCTGCTCGCCCGACGGATCCCGGAGGCGTTGCGGGTTGCCGGCCGAGCCGTCGAGATCGGAGAGCTCACGCGAATCGGCGAGGATCAGCGGCAACCGGAAGGAGAGCGCGAGATCGCGGAAGATGCCGATGTCCGCGCCGATCTCCAGCGTGCTGATGCTCTGGCGATAACGGGCGACGCTGTCGGTGCTCGCGACGAACCCGCCGGTCGAGAGGCCCGCCTGGTTCAGGCCGGACTCGCGGCGGACGTTCGCGCTCTTCCATTGCTGCCGGAAGGCGAGAGAGAGGTTCGCGTCGAAAGGATCGTCCTTGTCGAACGCGTCGATGACCGTCGTGTTCTCGCCGGTCTCCTGCATCAGACGCTTCTCCCGGGCCGAGACCGGCTCGTCGGCGAGCGCGGCGCGGGGCGTCACGAGGCCAGCGAGGCCAGCGAGGCCAGCGATGGTCGCGGGAGCGAGGCGGCGCGGCACCGCTGCGAAGGCGCCGGTATGCGACTGCCGCCCTGACCCGCGCATCGCTGCGGAAGGTACCATCATCCTCAGCGCGGAGCACGCCAGCGTGTGCTCGCGGCGTCGAGGCGGGCCGCGTCGTCGCTCTTCGCGCCGGCGAGGGCCACGCGCACCGCGGCCACCGCGCATGCGGCGCGCGCGATCCCGCGTGCCGCGACGCTCTCGGCGGCGAGGTCGCCGAGGCTCGCTCCGGCCTCGGGGCTGGTCATGCCCGCTTCGAGTCGCTGCACGCTCTCGGCGGCGCGCTCGCAGGCGGTGAGAGCGCTCTTGGTCGCGGCGGCGGAGTCGAGCGGGCCGCGACCCTCCAGGAGGAAGGACTGGCGGAGGTCGATGCGGCGCCAGGGGGCGGCGGCGGCTCCCGCGTCCACCGACGCGGGTGCGCCGCCGTCGACGATCTCCTTCGCCGTCACGTCGGGCGCGAGGTAGAGATTCATCGATCCGCTAGATGACTGCAGTTTGCATGCATCGCGCGCGCCCGAGAAGCGATGCACCCCGGATGCCCAGCGCGCGACCCCGCACGCGGTAGCCACCCACTGCTCGACGCCGGGCGCCTCGCCGCTGCCCGGCAGTCCCACCGCGGACCCCTCGGCGACCAGCGCCACGTCGCTGCTGCACGGGCGCACGCGCCCCGGCCCCTCGTAACGGAGCTCGCGTCCGGTCTCGATGGTGCGCACGGTGAAGCTCGCCTTCGCGGCCAGATCGAGCCACGCGGTCGTGTCGGCGCTGGCCGCCGGCCCGCCTTCGCCCGCCATGATCCGACACGGCGCGCGCCCCGCCGCGATCCCGCTCGTGCTCGCGGCACTCGCGCCCGTG
>JAYTBL010000627.1:0-8925 GCA_043736975.1 Polyangiaceae bacterium | reverse complement strand
TGCAGTTCGGAACGTAGGCGCACGGGCCGGCGGCCTGGGCATCGCCGGCGATGCCTGCGGTCTTCGTGGAGAGCTCGGCGTTCGCCTCTCCCGCGGTGCCCGCGCTGCCCGGCGCTCCGGTCCCGGCGTGGAGGAGCACGTTGACGACCTCGAAGGACGCCGAGTCGCGCGCCAGCAGCGCGATCGAGCTCACGGCGTCCTCGCGGGGGGCGCTCTCGCCGAAGTCGGGCGCACGGACCTCGAAGCCTTCGAGGGGCGTCGTGGCGCTCACGTTCGTCACGGTGAGCGCCGGGCTGGTCGGGGACTCGAGGACGGCGCGCTTGGTCCCCTGCAACCAGTTCGGGGTGGTGCAGTCGAAGTTGCCGATCACTGACACGCCGGAGACGATCTCGAGCGACTCGGTGTAGCGCTCCGCGCACGCGACGACGGGCTCGCCGAGCTGACGAGACCGGGCGATCGCGGCCTTCAAGGTGCGGTAGGGACGGGCGATGACCCCCGATCCATCGTCGCGACCGAGCGACGAGGAGACGAAGACGCCGGTGATCGGCCGACCATTGACGACGCTCGGCGGCTGGCGCGTCATCGGTACCGAAGACCGAGCACGCTGCAACCCCGACCACGCCGAAGACGAACCCAAGACGATGACGCATGTGAGGCCATCGACGGACTGGCTCAGCGTCGGATCAGTCCCAGGGCTGAGGATCGGCCGAGTTCTCGAAGCCGCTGCTCACCTGGCCCACGAAGGTACAGACCGCGCCGCCGGGCGCATCGTTCTTCATGCCCGCGATCTCGCAGATCGAGGTCGAGCTTCGGTAGCCGGTGTTGAGGCGCTCCACCATCGTGGTCGTGTTCTTGCCGCTGGCGCCGAGCTTCGCGGCGAGCGTGCTCGAGCACAGGACGTGGAAGTGGTTTGGCGCCTTCACGTAGCGCAGCGTGAGCTCGGTCTCACTCGCGTAGCTCGGGTCGATCCCGGCGCCGGCGCACCTGCCGGTCGTGGTGCGCTCCCACCTCATCTCGAAGGTGCGCTTGGGCGAGCAGCCGGTGAGGGTGACGCACGAGATACCCATCGCCAGGAGGATCGTTCGCATGGCTCGAGTCACTCCGCGGCGCGCGCCGAGCCGGCGGCGACGGCTGCCGCTTCTGCGCGCTGACGCACGCGCAACGCGGCGAGGATCGCCTCGTGGGTGGCGGGCGAGGGCAGCGCGACCTCGCCGCCCGCAGCGCCGAAGGCAGCGATGGCATCGCGGATCGCCTCGCGCACGCTGATCGCGAGCATGAGCGGCGGCTCACCGACCGCCTTGCTGCCGTGGATGACGCCGTCCTGCGCGGCGTTGGGCAGCAGGGCCACGTTGAAGCGCTCGGGCGCGTCGCCGATGGTGGGGATCTGGTAGGTGCTCGCGGAGTGCGTCAGGAGCCGGCCATCGTTGCTCCACTTCAGCTCCTCGGCGGTGAGCCAGCCCATGCCCTGCACGAAGCCGCCCTCGATCTGACCGCGGTCGACGCCGACGTTCAGCGACTCGCCGACGTCGTGCAGGATGTCGACGCAGGTGACGCGCTTCATCCCGCTGAAGCCGTCGACCTCGACCTCGCTCACCGCAGCGCCGTACGCGAAGTAGTAGAACGGCTTGCCCTTGCCCTTCGCCTTGTCGTAGCCGATCCCCGGCGTGCGGTAGAAGCCCTGCGCCGAGAGCTGCACCTGCTTCATGTACGCGCGATCGACGACGCGCTCGAAGGCGATCTCCACCCCCGGCACCTGCGGGGCACGCGCCACGCCGCGCTCGAAGATCACCGCGCCCTCGGGCACGATCACCGACGACTCGGCGTTGAGCAGCTCGGCGGCGATGGGCGCGAGCCGCTCGCGCAGCGCGACGCAGGCCGCGCGAACCGCGGCGCCGTTGAGATCCGCGCCGCTGGAGGCGGCGGTGGCCGAGGTGTTCGGCACCTTGTCGGTCTGCGTGCGCATCACGCGGATGACGCCCTCGCCGATCCCCAGCTCGCGCATCGCGACGCCCTTCATCTTCGTGTAGAGCCCCTGCCCCATCTCTGTGCCGCCGTGGTTCACCTGCACGGTGCCGTCGCGATAGATCAACACCAGCGCGCCGGCCTGGTTGAGCCACGTGGCCGTGAACGAGATGCCGAACTTCACCGGCGTGATGGCGATGCCGCGCTTCACGTGCGGGCTCTGCGCGTTGAACGTATCGATCTGCGCGCGGCGCTCGGCGAGCTTCGAGCTCGCGACCAGCGACGTCCAGATGGTGCCGAGCCGCTGATCGCCGAGCTCCTGCCCGTAGTGCGTGGTGTTGCTCTCGCCGGTGCCGCGATAGAGGTTCCGCTCGCGCACCACCTCGGGGCGCAGACCGAGCTGCCGCGCCACGCGGTCGAGGATCTCCTCGATGACGAGCATGCCTTGCGGGCCGCCGAAGCCGCGGAACGCGGTATGCGAGGTCACGTTCGTCCTGGCGACGCGCCCCGTGAACGTGCACGTCGGCACGTAGTACGCGTTGTCGAGGTGAAAGACGCCGCGGTCGCAGATCGACTCCGAGAGATCGAGCGCCCAGCCGCCGTCGGCGTACAGATCGATCTTCGCGGCGAGGAGGCGCCCCTCGGCGTCGAAGCCGACCTCGTAGCGCGCGTAGAACGGATGGCGCTTGCCAGTGAGCTGCATGTCGAGGTCGCGGTCGAGCTGCACACGCACCGGGCGCCTGGTGCGCGCCGCGGCGAGAGCGCAGTAGGCGGCCCAGCCGTTGCCCTGGGTCTCCTTGCCGCCGAAGCCGCCGCCCATGCGCGGCGACTGCACGGTGATCTTGTTGCGCGGGAGATCGAGCACGTGACCGACCACCGCCTGCACCTCCGTGGGATGCTGCGTCGAGGAGGAGACGAACATCTCGCCGTCCTCGCCGGCCTCGGCCCACGCCGCTTGCGCCTCCAGGTAGAAGTGCTCCTGGCCGCCGATGTCCAGGTCGCCGGAGAGGTGACGCGGAGACTGGGCGAGCGCGGCGTCGGCGTCGCCGCGCTTGATGACGTGCGGCTGGGTGTGGAAGCTGCTCGCCGCGACGGCGGCGCGCGCGCCGAGGATCGCGGGCCGCGGCTCGTAGACGACCTTCACCTTCGCGGCGGCGCGGCGGCAGAGATCGGCGGACGTGCCCACCACCAGCGCCACCACCTGCCCGTGGTAGAGCACCTCGTTCTCGGCGAAGAGCGGCTCGTCGTGGCGGACCGCGCCCACGTCGTTCATGCCCGGGACATCCTTCGCGAGCAGCACGCAGGCCACGCCCGGCTCGTTGGCAGCGTCGGCGATGTCGATCGAGACGATGGTGGCGTGCGCGTGCGGGCTCGTCACCGGCCAGATCTCCAGCATGTCACGACGCCGCGCGGTGTCGTCGACGTAGAGCGCGCCCCCGGTCACGTGACCGACTGCGCTCTCGTGGGAGAGGCTGCGGCTCGCGTCCGCGGCGACGCAGCTCGCGCCTTCGCGCTCGAAGCGCAGCGGGCGATCCTGCGCGGCGCTGGTCTCGCCGCGGAAGAACTTCTCGAAGAGGCTGGTCACCAGATCGCGCCGGAACTCCGCGCCCGATCGGTGGTCGTCGATGGGCGTGAGCTCGGCGGCGAGGACGTCCTGCACGGCGCGCATCGTCGTCTCCGTCCAGGGCTGCCCCACCAGCTGCGCCTCGGCCTTCCGCGCCCGAACCGGCGTGGCGGCGACGCCGCCGTAGGCGAGGCGAGCGTGGCGAACGACGTTCCCGGCGTCGAGCTCGATCACGAACGCGGCGGCGGCGATGCTGATGTCGAGCTCGCGCCGCTTCGAGACCTTGTACGAGTCCATGAGGCGCCGCGCGCCCGCGGTCCGCGCCACGTTGCGCGGCAGCACGATCCTGCGCACGATCTCGTCGGGCTCGAGGACCGTCTTGCGGTAGGCGACGAAGAATTCCGCGAGCGGGACGGTGCGCTCGCTGCCCTGCTTCGCGAGCACCACCTCGGCATCGAGGGCGAGCAGGAGCGGAGGCATGTCTCCGATGGGCGAGGCGGTGACGATGTTGCCCGCGAGCGTGGCGCGGTTGCGGATCTGCCGCGCCGCGAAGGCCCACAGCATCTTGTCGATCATCGGGTACTCGCCGCCCAGCGCCTCCTCGATCGCGGTGAGCGTGGCGCCGCCGCCGATCACGAACGCGGCGTCCGTCCTGTCGATCGCGGCCAGCTCGCGCACGCCCTCGGTGGAGACGAGCAGCGCGTAGCGCCGGTGCATCTTGTTGATGTAGACGCCGATCTCGGTGGCGCCCGCGACCAGCTCCGCCCGCTCGCGATGCTGCGCCTTCAGCGCGAGCAGCTCGGCGAGCGTGGTCGGGCGGAGGAACGTCTGGCCTTCGTCACCCTCGTAGGTGAGCGCGGGGATGGCGCCGTCGTTCTTCTTCAGGCGGAGCTGGAAGAGGTCGTCCTTCTGCGGCGAGCGCTTCGCGAGCGCGTCCTCCATCGCCTCGCGGATCGGCCGGTAGCCGGTGCAGCGACAGAGGTTCCCGTTCAGCTGGTCGCCGATCTGGTCGCGGCTGTCGAGGTCGTCGCGGTAGTAGCCCTCGAACATCGACACCACGAACCCGGGCGTACAGAAGCCGCACTGCGAGCCGTAGGCCGCGACCATCGCCTCCTGCACGGGGTGCAGCGTCCCCTCCTCGGGCGCGACGCCCTCCACGGTCACGATCTCGCGGCCCGCCACCATGGGCAGCAGCGTGATGCAGCTGTTCAGCGCGCGGTAGGTGCGCTCGCCGCGCGCGTTGGTGTCGACCAGCGCCACCGTGCACGCGCCGCAGTCCCCTTCCGCGCAGCCCTCCTTGCTCCCGGTGTGCCCCGCGTTGCGGAGCCACGAGAGGAGCGACGTGTTGGCGGGCGTCCCCGAGACCTGCACGTGGCGGCCGTTGAGGACGAATTCGAAGGCAGAGCCCATCGTCCAATTCTACTAGTTCATCGCCGCGCAGTCTCGCTGTCAGCCGCCGCAGCGGCACTTGTTCTTCACGCAACTCGTGACGCGGTTGCAAGCGAGATCGCCAGCTCCCGTGCAGCCGTTGGTCTTCGCGCGCGTCGCGCAGCCACTGACTTCCGCGCACCGCAGCGCCTCCTCGCAGCATTTCTGCGCCCCGCAGGCGGCGCAGCCCGACGGGTAGCCGGCAAAGGCTGATTCGCAGATGGTGCCGGCGGCGTCGGGGGGAGGCGCCTCCGCCGCGCCGTCGACGAATTCGTAGCCGGTCAGGCCGACGACGCTGGTGCAGGCGCTCGTGACCACCAGCGCGAGCCCGACGCTCGCCAGGACCAGGACCGTGCGCAGGCGCTTCGACGTTCTAGAATGCACCGTTGACTCCTGCCCATCCGAGACCGACCTGCGGCTCGATCTTCACGCCCGAGGCGCCGGCCCTCGGCGACGACCCCGGCATCAGCAGCCCCACCAGCAACGCCCCGGCGCCGGCGCCGGCGACGATGAACGAGATCGTGGAGATGGTGCCCATCGTCCGCCCCGTCTTGTAGTCGGACTGCGCGCTCGACGAGGTGCACCGCGCCTTGTCGGGGCATTCGTCCTTCACGCTGCTGGCCTTGGATAGCGCGACCACGCCGGTCACGCTGCCGGCCGCGATGCCCACCCCCGCCGCCACCGCACCGACCACCACCAGCGTCCTGCCAGTGCTGCTCCCGGAAGGAGGCGGCTCGGCGGGGCGCGCCGGCGGCGTCCCCACCGGCGGCGCCGCGGCGCCCTCCGCGTAGGTCGGCGCGAGCGCTACGTCCTGCATCTCGCCCTCCTTCAGCGTGATCGTCTTCTGCGCGTCGGGGCCTGCGCCCGCCTTCGCGACCAGGACGTGATCGCCGGGATTCAGCTTCCGCGTCGCGGTGCCGGCGACGATCAGCACCGGCGCGCCGTCGATGGTGAGCGTCGTCTTCCCCTCGGGCGCGGCGCTCTGGACCTTCACCGACACCCCGGGAATGCGCGGCCGGAGCTGCTCCGCGAGATCGGCGGCCTCGCTCCGCGCCGCGGCGCTCTTGTCGGTCTCGTCCGACTGCACCTTGAGACGCGCGACCGAGAGGAAGGTCTCGCGCGCCTCCACGAGCTGCCCCAGCGCGGCGTGCGTGCGTCCGAGCTCGAGCGCGGTGAGCGGCGTCGCCGCGTAGGCGTACGCGGCCGTGAACTTGTCGAGCGCGGCGCGGATATCGGCCGGGTTGCCGGTGGCGCGGAGATCCTTGCCCTGCTTGAAGAGGGTGCGGGCGCTCTCGAGATCGGCGGCGCTCGGCTGGGTCTGCTGCGCAAAGGCGGTACCTGCGGTCGCGAGCGTGAGGGTCGCGATCAGCGCCGCGGTGCATGCACGATGCATGCGGTGCGGCGTCGGCGCGTCACTTGATGTCATCGTCGGAGCCTCGCGGCGGGGCAGGTCGTTCTGTCGTGGTGGGGGTCGCAGCGGGCGGAGGTTTCTTCGCGGGCGGAGCGACCCCGGAGACGCGCGCCGGCGCACGCGGCTTGGCCGACTCGACGACCGCAGGCGGGGGCGCGACGGCCGGCGGAGGCTGGGGCGCGGGGGTCGCAGCTGGCGTCGTGAGCTGCGGCGCGGCCGGCACCGACACCTCGCCCGCCGGCACCTGCGCGGCGGCCCGCGTGCCCTCGGAGCCGCTCCGTCGCACGAAGGCAACGATGCCGATCACCGCGGCGAGGACGACGACGGCCGCGATCATGATCGGCGCGCGCGAGCGGGCGGGCACGCCGTCGGCGGCGAAGGCGGCTTGCGTCGAGGAGAGCTGCGTGGCCGGGCGCGCGCTGACGGTCCGTGCCGCGGCGTCGACCGCGCTCACCGGCGCGATCGCCACCGCCGAGAGCGGCGCCCCACCCACCGCCTCGGCGAGCGCGCGCGAGGCGTCCTTCACCGTCGCGAAGCGATCGGCCGGCGAGACGGCGCACGACCGCGCGAACCACGCGTCGAGCCCAGGCGGCAGCGAAGGATCGACCGACGAAGGCGGCGGCAGCGGCCCGTGGATGGCGAGCGTGAGCGCACCGATCGACTCGCCGTCAAACGGGCGCTTGCCGGTCACGAGCTCGTAGACCACCACGCCCAGCGACCAGATGTCAGCCCGCAGATCGATGGTGCGGCTGCCGACGATCTGCTCGGGGCTCATGTAGTAGGGCGTGCCGATGACCTGGCCGGTCGTGGTCCCGCTCCCCAGCCGCGCGTCTCCCTTGGCGATGCCGAAGTCGAGGACCTTCACGAACAGCTCGTCACCCTCGCTGGCGCACAGGAAGAGGTTGTCGGGCTTGAGATCGCGATGAACGATGCCTACCGCGTGCGCCTTGCCCAGGGCCTTCGCGACTTGCGTGTAGATCGCAGTGACCTCGGCAGGCAGCAGCTTGCCCCGCTTCTCGAGGTGCTGCGCGAGGTCGGTGCCCTCGAGCAGCTCCATCACGATGTACGGCACGCCGTCGCTGGTGACGCCGTGATCGAAGGTCTGCACGACGTGCGGGCTCTTCACCTGCGAGGCGGCCGCGGCCTCGCGGGCGAAGCGCGCCACGGCGTCGGGGCTCTGCGCGAGCTCCTTCGACATGAACTTCACGACCACCTCGGTCTTCAGCGCGAGGTGATCTGCGACCCAGACGCTACCCATTCCGCCCGCGCCGAGGGGCCGCGTGAGTCGCACGCTCGGCGTGACGAGCAAGCCAGGAAGGAGTTCAGCCACGAGGGTCGGGTTTCATTGTGCATCATGCAAGCGCTTCCGGAAAGTTGAACCGCGGCGCGTCCCCTGGACAAAGGCCGGTTCTCCTACCTCGGCCCTCCCTCAGCCCCCCTTCGCCACGCCACCATCTCGGCGGCGATGGAGACGGCGATCTCGTCGGGCGATCGCGCGCCGATCTCCACGCCGATGGGCATGCGCACCCGAGCGCGGTCGACCTCGGGGACCCCCTTCGCCTCCAGCCGCTGCCGGGTTCGCTCGGCCTTGGCGCGGCTGCCGACGCCACCTACATAGGAAAAGCGCTTCGCGAGCGCCCACTCGATGACCTCCTGATCGAGCTGATGGTCGTGCGTCATGACGAGGCAGGCGCCCCGCACGTCGACCTCGTCGACGTCATCGTGGTCGCCGTTGATGCACCGGACGCCCTCGAGGCGCGCCTCGTCACCCCACCCCTCCCGGGCGTCGACCACCGTGACCGCGAAGCCGACCTTGACGAGGAGCGGCGCCACCGCCGTCGCGACGTGGCCGCCCCCGACGATCAGACAGGACGTAACGCCCTCGATCGGCTCGATCATCATCTCGATCTGCCCTCCGCAACACATGCCGAGCTCCGCGCCCAGCTTGAACGTCCGGACCTGGTGCTTCGCGAGCGGGTTCCGCACCAGCGCGAGGAGCGCGACGATCGTCTCGCGCTCGATCGCCCCGCCCCCCACCGTGCCGAGGCAGGTGCCGTCCTCGGCAATGTAGAGCTTCTGGCCTGGCGTGCCGGGCGCGGAGCCGTGCCGCTCGAGCACAGTGGCCATGGCGCCGCGCAGACCGCGCGCCGCCCCCGACGCGGCGGCCGCGAGCACCGCCGCCGCAGTGGCCGTCGTCGGCCGCGGGAGCTCGTTCGCGTCCGGAAGCGTCGACGAACCCATCGGCGAGATTCTACATGCGATGGCCGCCGGTTAGCCTATCCTAGGCGGCCTCGATGGCAGCGTCTGGGCTCAGCTACGATCCGTCTCAGGTACTCGTCATGATCCTCGCGGGCGGTGAGGGTAAGCGGCTCTATCCGCTCACCCTCGACCGGGCGAAGCCTGCCGTTCCCTTCGCGGGCCGGTACCGGATCATCGACATCGTGCTCTCGAACTTCGTCAACTCGGGCCTCTCGCGCATCAAGATCCTCACGCAGTACAAGAGCGCATCGCTCGAGGAGCACATCGCGCGGGTGTGGCGGTTGTCGCCCATCCTCGATCA
>JAYTBL010000626.1:0-3664 GCA_043736975.1 Polyangiaceae bacterium | reverse complement strand
GCATCGCCGTGGCGCACGGGCAGATGGCCGGCAAGGGGACGTCGGCCGCCGCGGCAGGCGGAGAGACGGTGCTGGAGAAGACGATGCTCGACTTCGTGGAGGGTCGCTACGACATCCTGTGCGCGACCGCGATCATCGAGAGCGGCCTCGACATTCCACGCGCGAACACCATCATCATCGACCGCGCCGATCTCTTCGGCCTCGCGCAGCTCTACCAGCTGCGTGGCCGCGTGGGCCGCTCCAAGGAGCGCGCCTATTGCTACCTGATCGTGCCGCCGCCGAACAAGATGACCGACGACGCTCGCGCGCGCATCGAGGCGCTCGAGCGTCATACCGAGCTGGGGAGCGGCTTCAAGATCGCTAGCCTGGACCTCGAGCTACGCGGCGCCGGCGATCTGCTGGGCGCGGAGCAGTCCGGCAACGTGGCGAGCGTCGGCCTCGACATGTTCTGCTCGATGCTCGACGACGCGGTCCACGAGCTCCGCGGCGAGACCGTGATCCACGAGGTCGACCCCGAGCTGTCGTTCGACGTCACTGCCCTGCTCCCCGACGACTACGTCGCGGACGTGGGCGTGCGCCTCTCGCTCTACAAGCGGCTCGCGAGCGCGCACGACGAGGCCCACGTCGGCGAGATCGCCGTCGAGATGGAGGACCGCTTCGGCCCGCCGCCCCCCGAGGCGCGCTGCCTGGTCCGCCTCATGACCATGAAGTGCGAGCTGCGGAAGCTGCGCGTGCTGGCGTGCGAGGCGACGGCGAAGAGCGTGGTGCTCCACCTACGCGACGACACGCCGCTCGATCCGCGCAAGATCCTCGAGCTGGTGAAGCAGCCGCGCAGCCCCTACAAGCTCACCCCCGACCGCCTCGCGCGGCGCTTCGAGAGCGGCGTCGACGGCCTCGGCAACTGCGAGACGATGCTGGTCGAGCTGTCCCGCTGCTGGCGCGACGGGTGACTCTTCCGCCAACATCACCGCGGTGACGGGACGAGGAGCTTCGCGACGGCGTCGAGGAGCTGCGGCACACGGAACGGCTTGTCGAGCGTCACCGTACGCCGCACGAGGCCTTCGGGGATCCCTCGCTCGGCGTACCCGGTCATGAACACGATCGGAAGGTCGGGCGCCTCGACGACGAGCTGCGCGGCAAGCTCGATGCCGCCCAGCTCCGGCATGCGCACGTCGGTGAGGACGAGATCGTAGGCGCCGCTCTCTTCGCGCCAGCGCTCCAGCGCAGCCCTGCCGTTCCCCACCGCATGCACCACGTAGCCGGCTCGTTCGAGCACCCGACGCGCGATTTCGCGAACCGCGTCGGCGTCTTCCACGAGCAGGATGCGGGCTCCGGTCGGGGGCGCCACGGGCGACGGAGGCACGACCTGCCGAGCAGCCTCGGAAACCAGGGCGGGCGCTGGAGGGAGAAGGATCGTGATCGTGGTCCCCGCCCCCGGCGCGCTCGAAGCGCGCACCGCTCCCCCCGCTTGCTGGACGATGCCGAGCACCGTCGAGAGCCCGAGCCCCGTACCCTGCCCCACCTCCTTGGTGGTGAAGAACGGCTCGAAGACGCGCGCGCAGGTCTCGGTGGTCATCCCGTGCCCCGTGTCGCGCACGGTGATGCGTACCCACATTCCCCGCTGGATCCCATCCCACTCCGCGGCTTCGGCGTCCCCGAGCGTCGCTTCGTCCACGCGTACTTCGAGCACTCCGCCCGTGCCGGGGTGGTCGTGACCCGGCGTCAGCATCGCGTCACGCGCGTTCACCGCGAGGTTCAGCAGGACCTGCTCCAGTTGCCCCGCGTCCGCGAACACCGCAGCCTCTTCGTGCACCCTCGTGACCTCGAGGGTGATCTCATCCCCGATCACGCGGCAGAGTAGCTTCTCCATGTTGGCCACGAGCTCCCCGACGACGACGCGCCGCTGGACGATCGCCTGCTTGCGGCTGAACGCGAGGACCTGCTGCACGAGCGCGCGCGCGCGATCGCTGGCCTGCCCGATCTCCTCGAGCTCCTCCTGGAGCTCGCCTGCCTCCGGGAGCGCCGCGGCGACCTCGCTCCGGACAAGCGTGAGGTTCAGCTGGATGACCGTGAGGAGGTTGTTGAAGTCGTGCGCGATGGCTCCCGCGAAACGCCCCACCACCTCGAGGCGCTCGGCGTGCCGCAGCCGCGCTTCGAGCGCCTCGCGCTGCGCTTCGGCCTTCTTGCGCGGTCGCAGGTCGTGCCACGTGACGAGGTAGAGCGGCTCCCCGCGTTCGCGCCCCAGGTAGCTGAGCGACACCTCGACCGGGAGCGGCTCGCCCGACGCGTCGCGGTGCATCCACTCGAAGCGATGAAACCCGGTCTCCTCGGCGATCGCATCCATGCGGAGGCTCTTCTCCGCCGAGGAGGCGCCGTCGGGCTGCAGAGCCGGGGAGAACTCGGCGAGGTGACGGTCGCGCAGCGCTTCGGCGGAGGCGATGCCCAGCATGGCGAGCGCCGCCTGATTGCACTCGACGACGCCGCTGGGTACGCGCATCAAGAGGAGGCCGTCGGCGCTCCGCTCGAACATCTGCCGGAACCGGCGCTCCGCCGCGGCGCGTGCGGTGACGTCCTGAGCCATCGCCAGGATCCCGTCGGGGCGTCCATCGGCATCGAGCAGCCGCGTGACGTTCCAGAGGAGCGTGCGACGCGACCCGTCGGGGAGGAGCGCATCGTCCTCGAAGCCGTACGTCGGCGTTCCGTCGAGGACCTTGACGATGTCGGCCGTCACAGCCTCCCGCTGCTCAGCCGGGAGGAAGCGGTCGACGTAGCTGGTCCCGATCGCATTGTCGCGCGTGACGCCGAAGAACAGCTCTGCCGCGCGGTTCCACTCCGAGATCGTGTGGTCCGACTTCAGCGCCAGGATGACGTTGGGCGCGGTGTCGAGGAGCACGCGGTAGCGATCGGCCTCAAGACGCAGCGCGAGCTCGACCGCGCTTGGAGTACAGGGAGGCTCTGCCACCGCCAAACTCTAGCAGAACGACCGCCTCGGCCCCCTGCGGCGGGCGGCCGCCGCCCCGCTCAGGGCTTGCCGCCGGCGGCCTTGCACTGCGCCTCGAGGTTCGTCGCCGCGGGCGAGCTGCGCGCGCGCGCCGCGCGCGCCGCCACGCAGATCGGCGGATCGGGCGCCGCGGGCTTCGCGGCGGGCTTCACGACGACGGGCGCCGCGGGCAATGTTGTCGCCGAGACGCTCGCGGTCGGGGCCGCGGCCTCGGGCGCGGCATCCGCGAGCACGACCGCCGCCGCGGCCTCGGGCGCGGCGTCGGCGCCCGGATCCTTGTCCTTGTTGCATGCGAGCGCGAAGACGACGGCGAGCAGGAGCGCGAGACGAGAGATCATGAAGGAGCTCCGCGCGCTCAGGGGGTCCCGCCAGCGGCGCGGCATTGCGCTTCGAGCGTTATCGCGACGGGACTGTTGCGGGCCCGCGCATCGCGAGCACGCGCGCAGATCGGAGGGTCGACGCGCGTGGGCGGGGGAGGCACCGGCGTGGGCGCAGGCGTCGGCACCGGGACGACCGGCGGGGGCGTTGGGGGCGGCGGCGGCGGCGGGGTCGGCCGCGGGGTCGGCGTGGGGGTGGGCGGCGGCGTGGGCGGCGGCGTGGGCGGCGGCGGGGTCGGGGGCGGGGTTGCGGGCCACCCGCGCCAGGGCCTGGGCCAGGCGCTCG
>JAYTBL010000625.1:0-3666 GCA_043736975.1 Polyangiaceae bacterium | reverse complement strand
AGGCGCATGTTCGACGCCTTGAGATCGATGGCGAGCCGGCGATTGTCCAGCTCGAGGCGCCGCAACGTGGCGGCGCGCCGGATCACGAGGCGCAGCTGGGAGTTGTCCCAGGGCTTCTGCACGTACGCGAAGAGATGCCCGTGGTTGACGGCCTCGGCGAGGTCGTCGTGATCGCTGAAGCCGGTGAGCAGGATGCGCTGCGTGTCACGGTGCGCCTCGTACGCCTTGGCGAGGAGCTCGGCGCCGTTCATGGGGCGCATGCGCATGTCGCTGACCAGCACGTCGAACTCGCGGCCCGCGAGCGCCTCCAGCGCGGCCTGGCCCGTCTCGACGCACGTGACGTCGAAGTCGTCCTCGAAGATCGACGCGAAGACCTCGCGGACGTCAGCCTCGTCGTCGACGTAGAGGACGCGCGCGCGCCTCTCGGTCGGGGCGGAGCCCTCGTGCGGCGGAAGCGTCACGCCTGCGACAGTAGCGGAGACGCTGCCGTCCGCTCAAGTTCCGGTGTTCAGCAGCTCCAGATGGAAGGCCTGGAAGGCGCTCTCGTTCGGCCAGGCCGGGGCATCTGCGATCAGCGCCAGCGCCTCATCCTTGCGGCCACCATCGACGAGGACCACGGCCTGGGCATAACGCATCGCCCAGTGGACCAGCGGTGAGGAGCGCGAGACGCGGAGCAGGAGGCGCTCGTCTTCGCGGCGGCTCTCGTGCGCGAACGCCCGCGCCATGGCAGCGATCCCGCGGCGGAGCAGGCCGATCTTGCGACGCATCCAGAAGGACGCGGCAGGCAGAGGGAGCTGCTCGAGCTCGCTCGCCTTGGTCATCGCGCGGCCACGCTCGCCCTCGTAGACGTCGAGCAGGGCCTCGACGAAGAGCCGTTGCTCGACCGCCGCCTCCCACGCCGGACCGCGCGCGGCACGCGAGAGCGAGGTCCGGGCGGCATCGATGAAGCCATACGCGGCGTACGCGGTTGCGGTCATCAGCGGCGCCATCGTCTCCGGGTAGGTCACCCGCTGGAGCGAGCCCTGCCAGGTGCCGAGGATACGCGGCACGTCACCCGAGAGGAGCAGGCGCCGCATGCGCCGGCGCGAGAGCGCCGCAGGCACGCCGAATGCGACCACCACCAGCAGCACGACCGCGCCGTACCGCAGGTCCTGCGACACGAGCCGAGCCGCGATCAGCGCGAACAGCGCGAGCGCGGCAAAAGAGAGCGCACGATTGAGCAATCGGTCCACGTCAGGCCTCGGGCCTCAGCCTCGGGCGTCAGGCCCGAGAGAGACATGCGTACGATGTAAGGCCGCGGTCCCGCAGGCGCTAGTCCTGGGATTTCTTGGGATCGCCGATGCCGTGGCGGCGGAGGTAGCCGCGAACATGGGCGCGTTCCATCGCCGCGCGGCGACCGATCTCGCTGACGTTGCCGCTGCACTCGGCGTAGAGCGCCGTGAAGTACTCGCGCTCGAAGCGCGCGAGCACCTCGCGCTTCGCGTCCTGGAAGGTGCGACCGCGCGTGGGCGTCGACTCGCTCGAGACCGAGGACATCGGCGCGAGGTGCGAGGCGAGGTCGATCGGTCCGTCCTTGCCGAACGCGAGCGCGACGGCGATGACGTTGCGTAGCTCGCGGACGTTGCCCGGCCAGTCGTGACGCATCAGGCGCTCGAGCGAGTCGTTCGTGATGCGGTTGTAAGCGCCAGGGTCGCCGAGGTCGACGATCATCTTGCGGACGAGGGCCGGGATGTCCTCCGTGCGCTCGCGCAGCGCGGGCAGCTCGATGCGGAGCTGGGCAACGCGGAAGTACAAGTCGCTCCGGAACGTTCCGGCGTTCACCTCGCGGACGAGGTCGCGACGGGTCGCCGCGATGACGCGGACGTTGACGGGGCGGTACGCGTTCGAGCCGACCGACTTGATGCGCTGCTCGGCGAGCGCGCGCAGCAGCTTCGGCTGCACGTCGACGGGGAGCTCTCCGAGCTCGTCGAGGAAGATTGTTCCGCCATCGGCCTCGACGAACGGGCTGATTCGCTTGTCGACGGCGCCGGTGAACGCGCCGCGCTCGTGACCGAAGAGCGCGCTCTCCGCGAGGGTCGGCGGGATCGAGCCGCAGTCGACGACGACGAACGGCTTGTTGGCGCGCGAGCTGGCCTGATGGATGGCCGCCGCGACGAGCTCCTTGCCGCAGCCGGTCTCACCCAGGATGAGGACGGTGAGGTCGGTCGGCGCGGCCTTGCGACAGCGCTCGAACACGGCGCGCATCCCCTGGCTGACGCCGACGAGGGGGCCGAACTGCGCCACCTCCGGGATGTCGACCTGCTCGGGCTGGGTGGGCTCGAACGAGAGCGACGACTCGCCCACGGTGATGATGGTGGGCTTCATCAGGTAGACCTCGCCGATGCGGGTATCTCCGATGAAGGTTCCGTTGCGAGACCCCAGGTCTCGCACGCGGACACCCCGTTCCGTGGCCACGAGCTCCATGTGCACGGCGCTCACCTTGCGATCATCGAGGACGATGTCGCAGGCTTCGTTGCGCCCGACTACCTGGGTCTCGGGACCGACTTCGAGGGTCTGCTTGTTGGCCTGTCCGCGGTTGACCTTGAGGGTTCCGCCTCGGACTTCCAGCCGACCCTTCGCGACGACTGTGGCATCCACGGCATCTCTTTTAACACGCCGGACTGCCGTTCCGGCAAGAGGAATGCATGAGCCGCGCGGCGATAGCTCCTCCGGTCCCGTGTTCCCACGGGGTTTCGGGGTCAACTTTGCTTGCCCGACCCGCACCCGCTACGCTGAAACGAGCATCTTCAAGTGGTCCCCTGCTCCTTCTGCGGGAGTCGAGGGACTGGACCCCGGGTTGCCCATGCGGCGCTTACTCTTCTCCCTCTCCCTGGCGGCCGTGACCGCCGCCTCCGCCACGGCCAGCATTTCGGCCTGCAGCAGCGCGGCGAGCGCCGACCGTTTCCCCGCGAGCGCCGAGGACGCCTCCCGCCGCGACGGCAGCCCGGTCGATCCCGCCGACGGCGGCGCCCCGGCCGATGCCGGCATCCCCGGACCTCAGCCGGAGTGCACGACCTATTGCGACTCCGTTGTCGAGAGCTGCAAGGACGGGCAGGCCCAGTACGCCTCGAAGGACGAGTGTCTCGCCTTCTGCGCCCGCCTACCCCCTGGAAAAGCAGGTGAAAGTGAGGGCAACAGCGTCGCCTGCCGCCAGTTCTACGCCGGCAGCCCCGCCCGGACCGACTCCGCGAAGTTCTGCGGCGCCGCCGGGCCGTTCGGCGGCGGCGGAATCTGCGGTGAGCGCTGCCCGATCTTCTGCGAGCTCGCGGTGGGCGCCTGCTCGTCGATCGGCACCGGCCCGGACGCGAGCGCCCCTCCTTACAGCACCTACGCGGACTGCCAGACCACGTGCCTGGGGTTTGCCTACAAGGACGGCGGCGTCGACGGCGGCGGCGAGGTCGCGAGCGGCCCGACCGCCGGCAACACCCTCAACTGTCGCCTCTACTATCTCCGCGCGGCCGTCACCAACGGCGGGTCGTGCGAGAACCTCGGCCCCCAGAGCCCCGCCTGTGAGTGAAGCTGACAGCTGACAGTCGGAGCGAGAGCGAGAGTGACTTCCCGCGCGCGTGCCGCGCTGTCCTCCTTGCATGGTGGCCGCTGCTTCCCTCCCTCCGCTGCTCCTGCCTG
>JAYTBL010000624.1:0-3666 GCA_043736975.1 Polyangiaceae bacterium | reverse complement strand
GTCGATCGACCCCGCCCTCGATACGGGGCATCATTTCGGACGGTCGCTCGACCCGTCCCTCTGGCTGCATGACCCTGCAAATAGGGTGGCGGCATGGGGGTGCAAACTGGCGTGGCGCTGAGCAAGTGGCACGCTATCCGGGCCGCGAAGGGCCGGCAGCTCACCTTGAGCTTCGGAATGATCGCCCCGCTGCGGCGCGACCTCTACACGCTACGCGGGGCGGTCTCGGTCGCGCTTCGACGCCCCGTCTCGTGGCCCCGGCCGTGGTACCCCGCGACCTCGGCGCGCTCGCCGAGATAGCGTCGTCACCGGCCCCGTGGGAGAGTCGGCAATGGCCACGATTGCTGGACTCTCGGTGCTCGTGGTGGATGACGATCCCGACGCGGGCGAGCTCCTGCAGTTCTTTCTCGAAGGTCAGGGCGCGCGTGTGCACCGCGCCGACAGCGCGGAGGCTGCGCGCGCCACGCTGGCGGAGACCAGCATCGACGCCATCCTCACCGACGTTTCTCTCCCGCTCGAGGACGGGTTCGCGTTCGTCGCGCGACTGAGAGCCGATCCGCTGACCCGGAACATCCCGGTCATCGCCGTCACCGGCTACGCCGACGCTCGCTCCCGCCAGCGCGCGCTCGCTGGAGGGTTTCAGAAGTTCATCACCAAGCCGTTCGACGTCTTCGCGCTCCCCGCAGCGATCGCGAGCGTCGTGGGCGGCAACAGCGATGGGCCTGCCGCGGAGACCAACGACGAGCGCATCGCGCGCCTCATCGCAGGTCGCGACATGCGAGCGCTCCTCGGATCGCTCAATCTGCCCACGGAGTATCGCTACACGTCCATTCTCAGCTTCGAGGCCGAAGTCCTGCAAAGCGTCTGGACCTTCGATCGCGCCGACCAGAGCGTCGACAACTTTCCCGCGGACACGCCGATCAGCGCTTCCTACTGCGCGCTCGTCCGGGCGGAGGGGGCACCGTTCGCCGTGGCCGACGCGACCGGTGACCCCCGCGTCACACCGCGCCCCGACCGGGAGTCGGTGCGAGCCTATTGTGGTGTTCCGATCTATCGGCAAGACGGCTCGATGTACGGAACGCTCTGTCACTTCGACGAGCTGCCCCGCCCCATCCCGGAGGGAACGGTCACCGCGCTGACGCGGGTCGCCGAGCTCCTCGCGCCCGCGCTCCCAGCAGAGCGTGCCGCCGTTGCTCCAGCGAGTGAACGCGACTGAGCATCAGCGCTGGGGAGTGACCAGGTATTTGCCGCCTGTCGTGCGCCGCGCCAGCTCGACGAGCTCGGCGGGCTCGAGCAGCTGCGCGAGCGAGACCTCCTTCGCGTAGCTGGTGGCGAAGGTGGTGGTGAGCTCGGCGGCCACGCGCTTCTTCAGGAGGTCGGCCGCGGCCGGGCCGATCTTCTGGAGGAATGGGAAGAGCAGCCAGCCGCCGATCCCCCAGGCCATGCCGAAGCTCCGCGACAGCTCGGTGGGCGACAGGTCCAGCCCGCCGTAGATGTAGAGCTGCTTGTGGGTGCTCGAGCCGTATCGGCTGTACTCCTCGGCCGAGCGGTTGATGGCCGTCTCCATCGCGCCCAGGATCTGGCCGGGCAGCTTGCCGCCGCCGATGGCGTCGAACGCGAGGGTGGCGCCGGTCTCGGCGAGCGCGTCGGTCAGGTCGTTAACGAACGTCGGCGAGCTCGTGCTCACCACGTGCTTCGCGCCGAGCGCGCGGAGGAGCTTCTCCTGCTCCTCCTTGCGCACGATGTTGACCAGCGGGATCCCGTCCGCGAGACAGATGCGAAGCAGCATCTGCCCGAGGCTCGAGGCCGCCGCGGTGTGGACCAGCGCAGTGTGGCCCTCGCGCCGCATCGTCTCCGCCATGCCCAGCGCGGTGAGCGGATTCACGAACGACGAGGCGCCCTGCGCCGCCGTCGCGCCGCCAGGGAGCGCCAGGCACTGATCCGCAGCGAGGCACCGGTACTGCGCGTACATCGCGCCGCCCAGCACCGCGACGGTCTTGCCGAGGAGGACTTGCGCCGCCGGATCGGAGCCGGCCTCCACCACCACGCCCGCGCCCTCGTTGCCCACTGGCATCGACTGATCGACGCGCGCCGCGAGGCCCTTCATCGCGCGCTCCGGGATGGTCGCGGTCACCACCGGTAGATCCGCAGCGCCCGAGAGCTTCGCGGTCGTGAGATCTGCAGGGCCGGTCAGGAGGCCGAGATCCGAGGGATTGATGGGCGCAGCCTCGATGCGCACGACCACCTCGCCGGCGGAAGGCTGCGGGATGACGACGCTCGCGAGCGACAGCTCGAGCTCGCCGCTCGCCTTCACGAGGGAGCGGAGCTGGAGCGCGGTCCGCGCTTCGGAGAGGCTCATGACCATAGACCTTTCACGATCTCGTAGGACCGCTTGCGTGCTTCGTGATCGAAGACGCTCGTGACCACCAGCAGCTCGTCGGCTCTGGTCTTCTCCACAAAGCGCTCGAGGCCAGCCTTCACCGTGGCGGGCGAGCCGACGATCGAGTGCGTGAGCATCCCGCCGGCGGAGTGCTTCTCGGCGGGCGTCCAGTAAGCATCGATGTCGTCGATGGGCGGCTTCTGGAGGCCGCGCGCTCCACGATGGAGATCGGTGAACGCCTGCTGGAGGGTGGTGAAGAGGCGGCGCGCCTCCTCGTCGGTCGCAGCGGCGATCACGTTGACGCCCAGCATGGCGTGCGGCTTGGCCAGCTGCGCCGAGGGCTCGAACTTCGACCGGTAGATGGGCAGCGCATCGCTCAGCGCGGCGGGCGCGAAATGCGAGGCGAACGCGTAGGGCAACCCGAGCAGCGCCGCGAGCTGCGCGCCGAACAGGCTCGAGCCCAGGATCCACAGCGGCACGTCGAGGCCACCGCCGGGCACCGCCTGGATACGCTGGTTGTCACGCACCGGGCCGAACAGCGCCTGGAGCTCCTGCACGTCCTGCGGGAAGTCGTCGGAGGCTCGCGCGTCGCGCCGCATCGCGCGCACCGTCAGCTGGTCGGTACCGGGCGCGCGGCCCAGTCCGAGATCGATGCGGCCGGGATAGAGTGACTCGAGCGTGCCGAACTGCTCAGCGATCTGCAGCGGCGAGTGGTTCGGCAGCATGATCCCGCCCGCTCCCACGCGGATGGTCTTCGTGCCCTGCGCGAGGAAGCCGATCACCACCGACGTGGCAGCGCTCGCGATGCCCGCCATGTTGTGATGCTCCGCGACCCAGTAGCGCACGTAGCCGAGGCGCTCCGCGTGCTGCGCGAGATCGAGGCTGCGGTGCAGCGCCTCGCGCGGCGCGTGGAGAGCCCTGGGTGACGGGCACCAGATCGAGGACCGAGAGCGGCACCATGGACAGGCTTTCGATGGTGGGAGAGCCGACCACGTTGCGCATCAGACCATGAACGTGAGCATCCCGCTCCCGCTCGCGCTGGCCTTTGCGTAGACCTCGCGCAAGCGCTCGAACAGCAGCGTGTAGCGCGCGATCGCCTCGGGCCCGCGCGGGAGCTGGGGAACCGCCTTGCGGGCGCTCTCGTAGTGCCGCGCGACGGTGTCGGCGGGGAGCTTGGCGAGCGCCGCGTGCACCGCCGCGGCGCGCTCGGCGGTGTGGACGCGGATGCCCTCACCCTGCTCGCCGAGATCGCGGCCGGTCTGCGCGAACACCGCGTCGCGCACCGT
>JAYTBL010000623.1:0-3668 GCA_043736975.1 Polyangiaceae bacterium | reverse complement strand
GTCACCGACGCCGCCGTGCACGAGCGCTTCAACCTGACGCGCTTCGTGATACCCGACGGGGTGCACGCCAGCGTCCATGTCCCCGCCCACGATGATCTGGCACGCGAGCGATTGTGCCGCTACCTCGCGCGTCCGGTCTTCTCGCCCGCGCGCTTGGGCGTGCGTCGCGACGGCTTCGTGGTGTACCGCTGTCCGATCGTGCGCTGATCCCGATGGTGCCGAGCGCGTGGGCAAGCCGCTCTGCCCACTCGACGACATGTCGTCCGCGCCGTCGATCTCGATGACTCCGCTCACGCGAGTCCCATCGAAGCGGCGCAGCCGCAGGCCGTCGAAGTCGAAGAAGGAGTCAGCGACCCGCGTGCGCAATGTCCGGTTCGAGACGAGCTTCCACGTCCGTGAGGTCGGCCAGCCCGCGGTGGTCGCTGCGATCACCGAGGTGCTGCGCAAAACGGGACTCGACGCGGTTACTTCGTCGAGAGACCCGGCGCGGCAGGTGTTCATCCGCGACTGGCACGGCTGGACATCGTTCGGCGAGATCGCGCATCGCGGAGAGGCGATTGCTTGGGGCAAGCGTCTCTCTCGTGCTCTCCACGCTCCCGTGCTGGAGGTGCTGTCCGACGCGACGTCCTCGGAGCTCCGCGCCCATGTCGAAGGCCGCCTCGCGTCCAGCGTGGCAGTGCTCGCGACCGTCGAGGAGTTCGTCGTCGATCTCGCCTTGCTCGCACCGTTCGGGGTGAAGAAGAAGCTGAAGGTGCGACTGCCATTCAACCCGTTCTTCGGCACCGGCGACAAAGGCGCCGCGGTCGATGCCATCGGCGCGGCGCTCGCGCTCGCGCAGCCCGTGCTCGCCGGCCGCATCAAGGGACTGGTGCTCGGCTTCGAGTGAAGCCGCCTCGACAATCTCGGATTGTCGTTCAATTGACCATGCCGACCCTCTCTCTGATCTTCGATACGCGCGCTGTCATATCGAAGCACCTTGGACTGGGCTCACGGCAATGGCCTGTTTGGCAATTGCGTATCAGGGCGCGTGCAAACCCGCCGACGAGAAGAATGCGGGCGGCTCCAGCTCGGGCAGCAGCGGAGACGTCGGCACCGACGGCGGGTCCGACGGGCCCATCGGCGAGGGAGGCAGCTCCGGCAACCTTCCCCCCGCAGCCGAGCTGCACAAGGTGACCGGCCTCGACGGCGACGAGCGTGTCTCGGGTATCTACTGCGCGCCGGGCGCGGCGTCGTGCGTCATCGCGGCGAACGGCAACAACGCACGCCTCGCAGCGACGACCGGCACCGCGGTCAACGCGACGCCTCTCCTCCTCGCCGACGACGAAGATCGGCATGATCGGGAGCCCGAAGTTCCTCGGCTTCCAGAAGATCGGCGAGAAGCTCGTCGCGCTCCTCGACACCGGCGCCAGCGGCTTCATCAGCGCCACCGGGGATCCCACGGTCGCCGCCAGCTGGTCGGTGCTCAAGCTCGGCGCCGCCACCCCCGACGACTTCGGGCTCAATCACCAGTACGGCTTCGGCTTCGACGGCACGACGTGGATCCAGATGCGCCACAACAGCGGCATCTACACGGCGACCGCGGCCACGCTGACCTCGTCGACGGGCTGGGTCAACATCTGGGGCCCTGGCGGCGCGCAGGACATCCCCAAGGACATCGACACCAGGAAGGCTGCCGACGCCACGCTCTGCAACTCCTCGGCGAGATCATCGTCTACCCGGCCGGGGCGGTGAACGCGATCAAGGCTCCGGATGGCGCCGGCATCTGCATCTCGACCGACAAGGGCGTGACCTTCCACATCGCCAAGCTCGCCGCCGAAGAGACCGCGGACCACCGCGGCCCGACGGCGGTCACCTGCATCACGAAGGACAAGTGCTTCGCGGGTGGCAGACAGGTCTCGGACGCGACGTCCGCCTACCTCTATTTCACGGACAACGCCTCGGCCGGCGCCAAGTCGGTCTGGACCAAGGCGACCATCCCGGCGCAGGCCGGCAGCGACGAGTTCATCAACAGCATCTTCTTCGCACCGGACGGCACGCACGGCTGGGCGGTCGGCGCGAAGAACAGCACCCACGCGTTGCTGCTGACGACCACGGATGGCGGTCACACCTGGACGGACGCGAGCGCGAGCGTCTCCGGCCTCGGGGTCGACAGCGAGCTCCATTCGGGATTCGCTTCCGACGCGACGCACGTGATGATCGGCGGCAAGGCCGGCGCGCTCGTCTCGACGTTCTGATGACGTGTCGTCGAGGGCCGCGCCCGGCGGCCCTCGACGCGACCACGCAAACAATCACGCAAGCGCCCCCCTACGCGATCAGCTTCGCGGCCAGCTCGGCGCGACTGCGCACGCCGACCTTCTCGAAGATGGCCGCGATCTGGTTCGCGGTGGTGCGTGGCGAGGTGCCGCGCGCCCGCGCGATCGCCGCGGTGCTCTGCCCCTCGAGGACGAGCACGAGGACCTCTTGCTCGGAGGGCGCCAGCTGCGCGAGCTGAGGGGCGGACGGAAGCGCGTGGACGAAGAGGAACTGTCCCGGCTCGAGCTCGTAGGCGATCAGCCCGGGCGGTGGATCGCTGGCGAGGCGGGGACGCGCGCCAGCAGGGGCGGCAGGCGGGGGGCGCTTCATCCTGCGAAGCCTTCGCGGAACGCACGGATGAGCGCGATGCGACTCTCGACACCGAGCTTCGTCGCGGCGCGGCGCAGGAGAACGGAGACGGTGCTACTCTCCGCAAGGCAGCGCGTGAGGATGCCGCCGATCGCGCCGCAGCCCATGACGAGAGAACGAGGGCCATTCGGGGTCGCCGCGGGGCGATGCGGGCTCGGCGCGGACCGGCGCGGACCGAAGCTCGCCCGTGACCGAGGCCGGCCCTTAGGATGCCGCTCAACGTCATGCACCCCTCGTCATCGTTCTTCGTGGACGTCGCTATGGCCGCCCTCGCCCTCCTCGTCGCGGGACTGCTTGTCCTGGGTCACGCGCGGGCAGGCGCGCGAAGCTCCGGAGGCGCATGGCGCTTTGGCGCCGGCGTCGCGGCGTGGGTGGTGATCGTCGCCGCGGCCGGGCTCTCCGGCGTGCTGAAGCGAGCCGATCTGCGACCGCCGCCCATGGGGGTGATGGTCGTCTCCTGCCTGGTGCTCGCGATCGCCTCGGGGCTCTCGAGGGTCGGCAAGCGCATGGCGACCGGCCTCCCGATCGCCGCGCTGATCGGCTTCCACGCCTTTCGTCTCCCTCTCGAGCTCGTCATGCACCGCGCCGCGAGCGAAGGCACGATGCCCGTGCAGATGTCGTTCGGCGGGTCGAACTTCGACATCATCACCGGCATCACCGCAATCTTCGTGGCGGCGCTCGCGCATGCCGGGAAGGCGCCGCGCCTTCTCCTACAAGGGTGGGCGATCCTGTCGAGCGTGCTCCTGGCGGCGATCGTCGTCATTGCCGTCGCGTCCACCCCTCCCCTCGCCGCGTTCGGGAGTGCCCCGGAGCGCCTCAACACGTGGGTTGCCTGGTTCCCGTTCTGCTGGCTCCCGGCGTTGCTCGTCCCGGCCGCTCTCTTCGGCCAGATCTTGGTCTTCCGTCGCCTTGCTGCGATCCCGCGCGGCTAGAGAGCGTCCACGGGGAAATCCTCGTCCGCGCGCCACCGCGCGCGCGAGCCCCGTGGGAGCGGCGGCCGGCACGCC
>JAYTBL010000622.1:0-18511 GCA_043736975.1 Polyangiaceae bacterium | reverse complement strand
AGCCGGACCTTCGCGCAGAGCAGCATGCCGGAGAGCGGCTTCGTCAGGTGGTCGCTGACGCCCTGCTCGATCATCTTGAGGAGGTCGTCCTCGGAAGGATGACCGTCGGTGAGGAGCAGGACCGGGATCGAGGCGGTCTCGGGGTCCGCGCGCAGCTTCAGCAGCACGTCCCAGGTGTCGCTGCCGGGCATCGTGAGGTCGAGAAGGATGCAGTCGAGCGTCGCCGCCTTCTCGACCGCGACCTCGATGGCGTGCGCGCCGCTCTCCGCCTGCGCCACGCGCATGGCGAGGTTCGACATGTGACGGATGACGGCCTTGCGCGTCCCCTCGTCGTCGTCGACGACGAGGATCTCACCCGGCGCCGCGGGGGCGACCGAGGCGATCGAGGCGATCGAAATGAGCGAGTCCCTCACGCTCATGGCGGCGATTGTACTCCATCCTGCCGGCCCGTGACCACGAGCACTGCACCGACGAGGATCAGCGCTCCCCCCACCAGGGCCAGGGCGCCCACACGCTGGTCCAGCACCGCCGCCGCCAGCACCACGGCGACGAACGGCTCCAGCAGCGTCAGCACCGAGGCCTGGCTCGCCGGGATGCGCCGCAGGCCCCAGGTGAAGAGCAGACCGCACAGCGCCCCCGGCCCGAGCGCCCCGCCCAGGACCACCCAGAGCGCGTCGCGCGAGACGAGCGCGTACTGGTCGAGCGGGACCAGCGCGAAGAGCAGCGGCGTCCCCACGAGGCCGTGGAAGAACATGAGCTCGGCGCCCGAGAACGCCCTCACCAGGCGCTTGTTGACGAGCACGTTCGACGCGTAGAACACCGCGCTCCCGGCTCCCAGGGCCGCGCCCACCAGGTCGTTGCCAGAGGCGTCCGCCCCCCACGGTTGCAAGAGGAGGACGAGCCCGAGGAAGGCCACGCCCACCGCCGCGAACGTGCGCGACCCGGAGCGCTCCGCGAGCACCAGCGGCGCGAGCAAGGCGACGAAGATCGGTGTGAGGTAGTGCGTGAGTACCGCGATCGCGACCGTCGTTCGCTGGTAGGCCGCGAAGAAGAGGATGACGTTGAGCGCATCGCCGACGCCGAGCCACGCCACGCCCGCCCACTGCGCGCGCGTCGGCCGGACGTCGACGCGATCGCGCAGCATGACCGGGATGCTCGCGATGGTGACCACGAGCATGAGCACCGCCGACTGCAGCGCCGCCGGCATGGGCGCGTGCTTCAGGATGAGGGGCCACGTTCCCCAGCCCATCGCCGCGAAGGCCACGAGCGCGTAGCCGCCCGCGCGGCGAGAATCCGCGTCGCGACTCACGTCGGGTCGGCGAGGCCCTTGAGCTTCGCGAGCGTGGTCAGCGCCTCGAGCGGCGTCATACGATCGAGGTCGAGCGCCCGCAGCATCTCGAGCGCGGGGCTCGGCGCCAGGGTCGCTGCCGGGTCGCCGCCCGCAGGGACGGGGCCCACGCCGAACAGGTCGAGCTGCGGCGCCTTCCGCCCGCGCACTGGCTTACCGCCGCCCGCGGGCGACGCCGCGCCGCGCTCCAGCGAGCCGAGGATGGCCTTGGCGCGCGCCAGCACCGGCTCCGGCAGGCCCGCGAGCCGCGCGCAGGCCACGCCGTAGCTCTGCGAGGCCGCGCCCTGCTGCACCTTGTGGAAGAAGACGATGTTCCCCGCGTGCTCGCGGGCGCTCACGCTGTGGTTCTCCGCAGACGTGCAGCTCGCGGTGAGGTCGGTGAGCTCGTGGTAGTGCGTCGCGAAGAGCGCGCGGCAGCCGACGACGTCGTGCAGGTGCTCGGCGACCGCCCACGCGATCGAGAGCCCGTCGTAGGTGCTGGTCCCGCGACCGATCTCGTCGAGCACCACCAGCGAGCGACGCGTCGCGCGCTCGAGGATGTTCGCGGTCTCCTTCATCTCCACCATGAAGGTGCTCTCGCCGCGCGCGAGGTTGTCGCTCGCGCCGACGCGCGTGAGCACGCGATCGACGACGCCGATCTTGGCGCGCCGCGCGGGCACGAACGAGCCCGCCTGCGCCATGACCACCGCGAGCGCGATCTGGCGCATGAACGTCGACTTGCCGGCCATGTTGGGGCCGGTCACGATCCAGAGGCGCGAGCGGCCCTCGGCGGGGACCTTCGCGGCATCGAGAACGATGTCGTTGGGGACGAAGCGCCCCGCCGCGGCGAGGCGCTCGACCACCGGATGGCGGGCATCCTCCAGGATCAGCTCGAACGAGTCGTCGACCTCGGGCCGCGTGTAGTCGTCGCGATGGGCGAGCTCGGCGAGGGCGCTCGAGACGTCGAGCATGCCGAGGCGCGCCGCGATCTCCCGCAGGCGCTCCGCGTGCGCGCCCAGGCGCTTCACCAGCTCGCCGAAGAGCTCGCCCTCGCGAGAGGCCAGGCGATCCTCGGCGTGCGCGAGCTTGTCGGCGAGCGTATCGAGCTCGTCGCAGGTGAAGCGCTCGCCAGTAGCGATGGTCTGCTTGCGCTTCCAGGTGCTGGGCGCCTTCGCGAGATGCGTTCGCGTGACCTCGATGTACCAGCCGAAGACGCGGGTGTAGCGCAGCTTGAGGCTGGGGATCTGGGAGCCTTCGCGGAGCCGCGCCTCGAGCTCGACGATGAGGCGCTGACCGTCGCGGGTGAGCGTGCGCGCCTCGTCGAGCTCGCCGTCGTAGCCGTCGCGAAAGACGCCCCCGTCGCTCGCGCGCAGCGGCGGCTCGTCGACGACCGCACTCTGGAGCAAGGCGTGCAAGTCCTCGGCGCGATCGACGAAGCGCTGGCCCTTCTTCTTGCTCACCCCGCCCAGCGCCTCGGCGACGCCTGGATCGCGGCAGGCCTCGAGCGCATCGTCGATCCCTGGCAGCTCGCCGAGCGACGTACGCAGCGCGAGCAGCTCCCTGGGCCCGATCCGGTCGACCGCGACCTTCACCGCGAGGCGCTCGAGATCCGCGACTTTGTCGAGGCGGGCGCGGATCTCGGCGCGCAGCCCGGGCTGCGTCACGAAGAGCTCGACGCCGTCGAGCCGGCGCCGGATCTCCGCCACGTCGGTCCGCGGCGCGAGCAGCCGCCGCCGAAGCAGACGCGCTCCAGGCGAGGTCCGCGTGAGGTCGATCTGCGTGAGGAGCGAGCCCGCGCCGCGGCCGGACTCGCCGTCCATCGTGCGCACGAGCTCGAGATGGCGCTGCGCCGCGTCGTCGAGGACGAGCGTATCGCCGAGCTCGTAGGGCACGAGCCGGCTGATCGGAAGCTTGCGCCCCGGCTCGCACTCGCGCGCCAGCGCCACGCAGCGAGCCGCGGCGAGCAGCGCGAGATCGCTCGCGCCCGTCTTGCGCGCCTCTCCCTCACCCAGCACCTCGTCGAGCGTGGCATGCGCCGCCGCGAGGTCGACCACGGCGCCATCGACGTCGCGGACCGCCGAGCGCGGCAACGCTGCCCGAACGGCGGCGGTGATCTCCGCTGCAAAGGCGCCGCCGAGCACCTCGCGTGGATCGAGCCGCACCACCTCGGAGAGCGCAGCCGCGGGACCGTCCGCCTCGCACGCGAGGAGCTCGCCAGTCGAGAAGTCGAGCGCGGCGATACCCACCCGGCCACTCGCGACGTCGACCTCGAGGGCGGAGAGGAAGAGGTTCTTCTTCGCGTCGATCCCGCTGTCATCGTACGCGATCGACGGCGTGGCCACGCGCACCACCGCGCGAGGCACGATGCCCTTCACCGTCGCGGGGTCGGCCATCTGCTCGCAGATCGCGACCTTGAAGCCCTGATCGAGGAGCCGCTGCACGTACGAGCTGCTCGCGTGGTGCGGGACGCCGGCCATCGGGATCGCATCGGGCGAGCCCTTGTTGCGGCTCGTCAGCGTGAGCTCGAGCGCCCTGGCCGCCACCACGGCGTCGTCGAAGAAGAGCTCGTAGAAGTCGCCCATCCTGAAGAACAGGAGGGCATCGGGGTGCGCAGCCTTGGCGGCGAGATACTGCCGCATGACCGGCGTATCCGCTCCGCTAGCCTTCGCGCGATCCGACGGCACGCCCGAGGTGTGTCAGAAGTACGGAGCGCGCGCAACGGTGACGGCCCGGAGGTCGATCAGGACGAGCCCCTGCGACGCTCCGTCGACCACGGCCATCTGTCCCAGCGCATCGACGTAGCGCATCGACTGCGGGTTCACGGCGATCGACGACCCGCCGAGCGTGACGGTGAGCGCGCGGAACTGGCCGCGCGTCGTGAACCCGTAGGTCGTGTCGCGCACGGGCTCCCTGCGGCTCGTGCCGCTCACCATGATCGCCGAGAACATCGGGTTCCGGAGCGCGATGGGGCTGCTCTTGTCGACGAGCGTCGTATCGAACCCGCTCGGCAGCGTGGCCAGGCGGCCGTTGAGGAGCGACTCGCGCGTGTCGCACGAGGACACGCAGCGACCGGAGCTGTCGGTCGTGAGGTGACTGAAGAACCCGAGCCCACCGCCGCCGCCGCCCGGCGTCTGCGCGACCGCCGACCAGAGCTGCCCCGTTCGAACACGGAAGCGGACCTGGTGGTGGAAGCAGCACTGCATCAGCTTCAGGTCCGACGCGTTGGAGGGATCGGTATAGACGACCTCGCGGTGCCGGTCGGCCGGCGTGTAGAAGCGGCCGAGGACGACGCGGTCGTCGTAGGCCTCGACGATCGGGAAATCGCGGGTCGGCTTCTGGTCGTTCGCGAACGCGCCGTAGGTGCGCGCGCACGCGTCGTGGCGGATCGGGCCGCTGGCGGTGGCGAGCGGGCCTTCCCAGCAGGACTGATCGCTCTGCGACTGATCGAGCCCCCAGTAGCCGTCGTTCGGGTCGAGGAGGTCCTCGGTCAGCTGCACGTAGTCGGTCATCCAGCGCTCGGTGCCGACAGGAAGCGCGTAGGGCTGCTGCGTGACCGGATCGACCCCGCGCTTCGCGAGGTCGGCGTTGACCAGCTTCGTCCGCTCGATCCCGCGCGCCCAGTCCTCGACACCCTTCGAGCAGAAGCGAGCCTGCGGCTGATCGAGGATCAGCGACGCGTACTTGTCCTTCGTGACCACCGAGGCCGGGAGACCGTCGAACCCGGGGATCGGCGCCTCGAAGGCGAGGAACCAGTCCTGATCGACATGGACCTGCGCCTCGTCGAGCGAGAAGCGGACGCTGAGGCCTGGCGTATCCTCGCTGCCGATCCCGATTCGCGGGAGGATGACGCCGTTCGAGCTCACGGTCGGCGTGCTGACGATGCGCGGCAGCTGGTTGCCGGAGACCGAGTTGTCCGTGATCAGGACCTCGGAGCGCAGCGAGTGCGGCGCGCTCATCGGGAAGAACGCCTCGTTCGTCACCGCGCCCTCGGAGCCCGCGGGGAAAGACGGCACGTGGTACGGATCCGTGTCACCGAGCTCGGGCTGCGCCAGCGCCACGTCGGAGACGTCCCTACTCATGTCGACGGGGCGGCGGCAGGGCGAGTCCCAGTCGTCGACGTTGATGGTCACGACCTGCCCGGTCGCGAGGGTCGCGAACGCGAAGATGCCGCGCAGGCGCCTCGGGCCGATGCTCTGTCCCGGGTCTGCGCGGTCGGCACGGTAGTAGAAGCCGAGATCGGTCGCCGGCGTCACGCTCCCGGCGGCGGGCGCGACTCTCGGGTTGGGGTTGCAGAGCAGCCCCGAGGCAGCCGCTCCCGACGTCACGCTGGTGCCGATCCGGGCGAGCGGGAGGTCGTGGCGCGCGAAGGCGACCGCGACCACCGGCGAGTTGAAGGCCACGCGGTCGGCTGGCTGGAACGGGTTCAGCTCGGGATGCGGGCGCAGCTGCGGCGTGCGCTGCGCGGTGACAGGGTCGGTGACGTCGTAGACGATCAGCGAGCCGTCGATGCTATCGACGCCGTACATGAAGCGTTTGTACTCGCGGGTCGGCGGGGAGATCGCGAGGTCCTTGATGCGCACCGCCCGCGACGGATCCGCGAGGCTGGTCGCGAGGAACGGGGGCAGCTCGCGCGGCGCGCTCGGCGTCGAGAGGTCGAGCACGTGGATGAACGGTGTGCCTTCGTCGGCGATGAAGAGGAACTGCTCGAGGCGCGCCATCGCGACGAGGCGCGGTGGGTCGAGCGGCCCGAGCTGCAGCGGAATGGCGCCTGCGTCCTTGGGCCCGAGCGGCTCGCAGGCCGCGCCGCCGTCGGCGCTTGTGCCGCTGTCCGCGCTCGCGTCGGTCCCGCCATCGGCGGCGGGTGTGGTCGCGGCGCAGCAGGGCGGCAGGCCGCAACCCTCGGCAGGCGCCGGGCGCTTGCAGGTGAGGTCGACGCCACCGTCGACGTACTTCACGCCGTCGTCCCACTTCGGGCCGCGCGTGAACGAAGGCGGGACGACGTCCGCGCCGACGAGCTCGACGGCCGAGACCGCGAGGTCGGCGCAGGGCCGGAGGCTTCCCGGCTCGAGGACCGGACCGTCGTTGAGCGTGGGCGCGTCGCCATCGCTCGTGTCGGACGGGTAGTCGAGCTTCGTGGGGTCCTTCTCGTCGCGCTTGAGGCCGCCGCGACGGAAGGGGCGAGGATCGAGGGTGAGGACCTTCGCGGTGTGGAGGCGATCACCGGGGAGCACGACGACCAGGTCGTACTGCTGCGCGATCTCGCCTCCCGCGGCGCCGGCATCCGCGCCCGCGTCGCCGCCGGCGATCGTCGCCTTGCGCGGGACGACGCTGATCGCGCCCGGGTTCTGGGGCAGCGCGCAGACCGGCCACGAGCCGATCGAGAGCGGCGATGGGTCACGCGGGAAGCCCGCGGTGTCGCCGAGGATGCGGCGCGTGGGGATGCCGTAGATGGCCGGCTTGTTCGTCTCGGCGGACGCGACGAACACCATCTTGCCGTCGGGCGTGGCCGCGACGTCGGTGGGCAGCGCGCCGACCGGGATGAAGTTGATGCCGGGGGTGGCGCGGCTCTGATCGACGAGCAGCCCGGCCGAGAGATCGACGACCGCGAGCTCGCCGCGCGTGCTCTGCGTGACGAACGCGAAGAGCTGCTTGTCGAAGGCCTGGCCGTCCAGGGTGGTCGGCGTGGGCTGGCACTCGTTCTGCGGGCGGCCGATCGGCTCGCGCGGACGGAACAGGTTCGGGGGGTCGTCGGGGCCCGGCGAGTCGTAGAGCCGGAGGCAGGCCACATCCATCCGCTGCGCGCGCTCGAACGTGCGAACCGGCACGCTGGTGGGCGTCTGCGAGCAGGCGAAGAGGATCGCGGCGCAGGCGATGACGAGCAGCGTACCGAGGATCCCGAGCGTGAGCTTTCGGCGCGCGAACATCTCAGGAGCCCTTGGGATTCGTCGGCTGCCCGAGCGTGAAGACAACGCGTTCGAAGGTGCCCGATCGTTCGGTGTTGTCGAGGTCGATGACCTGGATGAAGGAGTTCGTGAAGCTGGCGAGGTAGCCGAAGCGGTAACGGCGGATGCCGTTGAACGAGTCGACGACCTTGTGCTCGGCGGCGTCCTCGAAGCTGAACGGGTCGAACGCCATGGCGAAAGGGCCGAGCCCGGTGCGGATGACGTTCTCGAGCTGATCGGTGTCCGGGTTGTAAACGAAGATCGTCGCCGAATCGAAGCACACCGCGAACACGCGGAGCGCGAGCGCGCCGTCGGCCTCGACCACCGGCGCGAGATAGACCCGCGACGGCCCGGTGGACAGCGGGATGCTCTTGTAGAGCTGGAGGCGATCGGGGTCGTAGCTGCTCTCCGCGGTGCTGGTCCCGCCGAGCTCGCCGACGAGCAACGAGGCGGGCGAGCGGTTCGCGACGAACACGCGCGCGGGCTTGCGCGCGCAGGCGAGGATCTCGGCATCGACCTGGGCCTGGGTGCGCCCCTTGAGCGGATCGACCGGGTTCTTGCGGACCTTCGCCTTGCAGGCGAGGCGCGGGGTGGGATCGATGACGATCCCGCGCGAGTCGGCGCCGCCGGGCCCGACCGACGCCGAGAAGCTGCCCTCGCGGTCGAGGAACGGACGAAGCTGGTTGGAGGCGAGGCGCGGGTTCGTCCCGTTGCTGTTCAGCTCGTCTGGGTACTGGCGGAGCAGGCTGATCTGGGGGAGCGCGCGGCTCGTCTCGAGGAAGGCCGGCCGCGGGAACGCCACGCTGGTGCCGGTGAACGCGTCGCGGTCGTGGGGGATCGACGCGACGGCGATGCCGCCGAACGGGACCTCCTCGAGGATGAACTGGAGCGAGGGGGGCGGCTGCGGGGCGCCGGCGCTGTCGGCGCGCGTGAGCCCGGTATCGAAGAGGCTCGTCTTCGTCTCGTTCTGATGCGTGACGATGAGCGCGCGCCCGTTCTGGCTCAGCGCCATGCCGAACGGCTCGCCGGGCATCGTGATGTTGCGGGTGTTCCCGCGCTCGTTGGGGTTGGAGCCGGCCTGGTGGTTGCCGTCGCAGCGGCGCGCGCTGTCCTGGCCGCACTGCAAGAGGAAGGGGCCGTACGGGGCCTTGGGGTCGGTGGGCGCGATCGAGGTGGGCGTGTCGCGCTCGACGTCGGCCCAGGTCACCGACGCGTTGCCGCGCACCGCCGAGAAGAGGCGATCGAACCCGCGGTTGCCGAGCCCCTCCGCCGGGTCGACGGCCTGGAGGCTCGCCGGCGGCGCCGAGAGCAGGAGGTCGGTCGCGAAGGCGCCGATGACCGCGGCATCGCGCACGTAGAACTTCGACTGCACGGGCGGTGCGCACGTCTCGCCGAGCTTGGTGAGCGTCGCCGACCCCGCGCGACAGTCCGCGCCGTCGAGGCGCTTGCTCTCGTCGACCAGCGGGATCTCGAGCGCCGAGGGATCCGCGATCAGCTTCACGGTGTGGCGGCGGATGAGCCCGAGATCGTACGACTGGAGAGTCCCGCCGTTGTACTGGAGGTCGAAGTCCGAGTTGACGGCGTAGAGCACCGTGCCCCCCGCCGAGACCCGCAGTCCGACGGGGTAATAGAGCTGATCGAGCGGGGGCGCGCTGCCGTCGCCCGTCGAGTAACAATCCGTCGTTGTGGCGGCGAGGATCGCCAGGATCGCCAGGATCGGTAGGGTTTTTGCGAGGCGGCGACCCATTCGGCGCGCAGCCTAGTGTGCGTAGTCCGCGGAACGCAAAAGGTTTCGCCGACCGATGGAAATCACAGTTCGAGGATGATGACCCCGCGTTGACCCTCCTCGGACTCCTCCCGCCGCTTGGGAGGCATGGGGGGGAAGGCCGATGGCGAGGGAGAGATGGGAAGCTCGAGCTGAGGCTGCTCGTACTGCTTCCGCTCCTGTTCTTCTTCGCGACGACGAATCTGCTCGATGATGAACGGAGGGAGCATCCATTCCTCTTGGTACGAAGCTAGTAATCGGACTCAGCCGGTCAAGGGTGCCGGCGCCAGCCCTGCCTCATAGCGTGATAGATTCGAGAATAGCGATGGGCAAGCAACCGGCGCACGACAATCGCGCATGCGCTGCGAAGAGAGTGACTCCGGCGGGCCGCGTCATACGGACGAGCTCGGCGTTCATGCGGCGCTGCGTCGGGCGCGTCCGCATCGCCAAGCTTGCGGCACTGCTCGGGGTTCTGCTCCTCACGGTCGTGACGCGGGCCGACGCTTCGCCATTCGATCTCGCCGGAACCGACTGGGAGGGGTGTGGAGAGCTGGTACGTCTCGCACGCGCCGAGCTCGGCGCCTCGCGCGTGGTCGTGACCAACCAGATCGACTTCCACGAGCTGAAGCCCGAGGACGGTCTCCTCCTTCTCTATCCAGAGAAGACCCTCGACGTCGACGAGCTCTCCAAGTTCATGCGCGCGGGCGGCCGCGTCGTGATGCTGGACGACTTCGGTCGCGGCGACTCGCTGCTCCGTCACTTCGGGATGGAACGCGTCGCCAGCCCGCGCCGTCCTGCCGAGTTCCTGCGACGCAACCCGCAGCTCGCGCTCGCCGAGCCCGCGAGCGCACATCCCGTGGTGAGCGACGTCTCGCGCGTGGTCACGAACCACCCCACTGGCCTCGCGCATCCCGACCTCTCTCCGGTCCTCAAGATCCGCGGCAACGGCGAGCCGGACGTCGTGGTCGCGGTCGCGGGCGCGGTGGGTCAGGGTCGGCTGCTCGCGGTCGGCGACCCTTCGATCGTCATGAACTCGATGCTGCGCTACGGCGGCAACAAGGCCTTCGCGCGCGGGCTCGTACGCTACACCGTCGATCACGACTCGTGGGGCAAGCGCGGCGGCCGCCTCTTCATCGCGTCCGGCTCCTTCGAGCAGAAGGGGAGCTTCGGCGACGAGCAGAGCACCTTCGGCGACTGGATGCGCGCGCTCCGCGAGGCGCTCGAGGCGATGCGCCACGACGGCGTCCCCTCCGCGATCGCGTACGCGCTCGCCATCGCGCTGGGGCTCGCGCTCGTGGTGTGGGTCGGCTCGCGCGCGGGTCGCCTCCACAAGCCGGTGACGCCCCGCTTCGTCCGCAAGACGCCTTCGGTCGCGCAGGGCGGGGTGGCCGGGCACGCAGCGGTGATCGCGGCCCCGCAGACGTCTCGCGTGCTGGCGGTCCTCGAGCTGAAGAGCGCGCTGGAGGAGCAGCTGACCGCGCTCCTCGGGCTCCCCAAGGTCCCTGGCCACCAGGAGCTGCTCACGCTGGTCGCGGAACGGCGCCTGCTCGATGCGGAAGGGGTGCACAGCCTGCGCCGCCTTCTGCTACGAATGTCCAACGTCGAGACCATGGTCGTGTTCCAGCGCAGCGGAGGAATGGTGCAGCCGATCCGTGATCACGAGGTGGTGTCCATCGCCCGGACGGTGAAGGATCTCCTCGCTGCCGCCGAGGCGCAGAGCGCGCGCGGCAACGTGACGGCGCTCGTCCCCCAAGGAACAGCATGACGGCACCGATCGCGGGACCGGGCGGCGCGAGCCACGAGATTGCCGCGGCCAAGGAGCGGATCGAGGAGCTCCGGCGGGAGGTCCAGAAGACGTACATCGGGTCGGCGCGCGCGCTCGACATGATGATGGTCTCGCTCCTCGCGCGCGGTCACGTGCTGCTCGAGGGCGTGCCCGGTGTCGCGAAGACCACGCTGGTGAAGGCGTTCGCCACCGCGCTTGGCTGCTCGGCGCGGCGCATCCAGTTCACGCCCGACCTGCTGCCTGCCGACATCACCGGGACCTACGTGCTCTCCCCGCGCGACGGCACGTTCAGCCTGCGCGCCGGTCCGATCTTCGCGAACGTGGTCCTCGCCGACGAGATCAACCGCGCCCCCGCGAAGACGCAGTCCGCGCTCCTCGAGGCGATGCAGGAGCGGCAGGTCACCATCGAGGGCGATCGCTTCGAGCTCCCCCTCCCCTTCCTGGTGCTCGCCACGCAGAACCCGATCGACCTCGAGGGCACGTATCCGCTGCCCGAGGCGCAGATCGATCGCTTCCTGGTGCGCGTGGTGATGGGCTACCCGAGCGCGCGCGAGGAGTCCCAGATGCTGCGCACGCACGGCATCGATCCGCCGACGTTGCGCGCCGTGCTCAACCCGCCGGACGTCGCGGCGCTCCAGGCGATCACCGCGCGCATCCACGTCGACGACGATCTCCACGACTACGCGGTGCAGCTCACCACCTACACGCGCACGCACCCCAAGGTCGCGCTCGGCGCGAGCCCGCGCGCCACGCTCGGCCTCGTCCAGGCGGGCAAGGCGCACGCGGTCCTCGCGGCGCGCAACTACCTCGTCCCCGAGGATCTCCGCGCGGTCGCGGTCGCCGTGCTCGCGCATCGCCTGGTGCTCATCGCCGACGTGGAGGGTGACGCGCGCGTCCGCGAGCAGATCGTCGAAGAGGCGCTCGCGAAGGTCGGCTACCGGCGCGGCTTCCGCGCGGTCTGAGCAGGGCCCTCGACCATGCAGCTGCACCCGACGCGCGCGACGTTCCAGGTCGCTCTCGCCGGCGCGGCGATGGTCGCGGTGGGCGTGGCGGCGAAGGTCGCGCCGGCGGTGGCGTTCGGGGGCGCGATGCTGCTCGCGGTCACGCTGGGGCGCGCGCTCGCGCTCTCCACCGTCACCCGCATCCGCGCGTCGGGCTTCGAGATGGTGTGGGGCACCACGCGCCGCGTGACGAAGGCGATGCGCGGCGAGGAGCTGATCCTCGAGGCCGAGCTGCGCAACCGCGGCTTCGACGACGCACGCGGCGTGAGCCTGCGCCCGGTGGCCTCGAGCATGCTCGAGGTGAGCATCCACCCCTCCACGCTCGACCTGCCCGCCGCCTCGAAGGTGCGCTTCGAGATCCGCGTCCGCGCGAAGCGCGTCGGACGCTGGGGGGTACACGGCATCGCGCTCGAGGTCCGGGGCACGCCGCTGGGCGGCGAGGGCCTCTACGAGGTGCCGCTGATGTTCGCGAACCCGCACGGCGTCGAGGTGATGCCCAAGCCGCTGTTCGCCATGCTCCAGACGGCACGCGGGGGGCGCGCGCGGCGCGTCGCCGAGGCGGGTCGCCCCGCGCCGCTCGCCGGTGAAGGCGAGCACCTGAAGGAGCTGCGCGAGCACGTGCCCGGCGATCCCTTCAAGCGCATTGCCTGGAAGGCGAGCGCGCGCCGCGGCCAGCTGCTCGTGCGCGAGATGGAGCGCGAGGAGCGCGACGTCGCGTGGCTCGTGCTCGATGCGTCGGTCGAGCTCTGGGCCGGCGCGCACGGCACCTCTCCGCTCGACATCGCCATCGACGAGCTGGGCGGCGTGGCGGCGCGGCACATCGCCAAGGGCGATCGCGTGGGCGTAGTGGTGTTCGCCTCGCGCGTGCGCACCTGGCTTCCGCCCGCGGGCGGACCGCTCCAGGCCTCGAAGATCAGCGCGGCCCTCGCGAGCGCGGCGAGCATGGTCGACTCCGACCGCTGCGAGCTCGACGAGGCGGAGCTCGCGCAGCGCGTCGCCGAGCACCTGCGCCCCCTCGATCCGCGAGGCCTCGGCGACGTCCCGCGCGGCAACCTCGACGCGCTCTCGGTCCGCGCCGAGACGATGCGCTCTCGCGCGCCGTTCGCGCCGCGCCTCCCGCACGCGAGCACGCCGCGCGAGCAGCGATTCCGCCACTACCTCGCGTCGTTCGGCGTCGAGGTCCCGCCGCGCGTCGAGGGCGAGCGCGACAAGGCCGACGCCCAGCTCCGCGGCATCCTCGACAAGCTCACACGCGAGAAGAGCAAGAAAAAGCCCAGCATCGTGCACATCTGGGCGCCGCCCCCGGGGCCCGCCAGCCAGGTCGACGTCGCGGTACGCAAGCTGAAGGCTCGCCACATCGAGGTGCGCTGGACGATGCCGTCGTTCGAGCCTGGCCTCACGCTGCCCGGACACGCGCCACCCACCGTCGAGGACGTGGTGTTCGACGCGGTTCGCATCCGCGTGCGGGCCTCGCAGGCGCGGGCCGAGCGCGCGATGCGCCTCATCGGCGTGCGAGCGAAGACCGCCTCCGTCCGCCGTCACGGAATCGGCGAATGAGCGACGCACGCGCGGTGCTGCGGGCCGCAGGCCTCTCGCCGAAGCGTAGCTTCGGACAGAACTTCCTGGTCTCGCCGCACACGGTGGAGGCCATCGCCGAGGCGTGTGTTCCCGCGGCCGAGGTGGGACGCGCGCGCGTACTCGAGCTGGGCGCGGGCACCGGGGTGCTGACGCGTGCGCTCGCCGCGCGCGCGCGCACGGTGGTGGCGGTCGAGCGCGATCGCGATCTCCTGCCGGTGCTGACCGAGCAGCTCGCGGATCTGCCGCCGGGCCGCGTGCGGGTGGTCGAGGGCGACGCGCAGGTGGCCGAGCCGCGCGATCTCCTGGGGCCGCCCGATGAGGCCTCACCGCGCGTGCTGTGCGGCAACCTCCCCTACCAGATCACGGGTCGCCTGCTGGAGCGCGCGGTCGCGCATGCCGACGACGTCGAGCGCGTGGTGTTCATGGTGCAGCTCGAGGTCGCGGATCGCCTGGCCGCGGACCCGGGCAACAAGACCTACGGCGCGCTGACGGTCTTCACGCGCGCCGCGTTCCGCACGCGGAAGCTCTTCGCGGTGGGCCCGGGCTCCTTCCATCCGCCGCCCGACGTGACGAGCGCGGTCATCTTGCTGGAGCCGGAGCGCCCGCGCCGCGCGGAGGAGACGGAGATGTTCCGCGCGCTGGTGAAGGGCGCGTTCGGCACGCGCCGCAAGACGCTCCGCAACGCCTGGAAGAACGTGGCCCCGATGGATCGAATCGCCGCCGCCGCCGCGACGGCCGGCATCTCTCTCGATGCACGCGGCGAGACCCTGAGCGTGGACGAGTTCGCCGCCATGGCTCTCGCCATGGCGGGCTCAGCGGTCGGTGTTGCCGCCGACGGCCTGTAGGCCCTTGGTCGCGTCGCGGCGATCGGGGTCCGACGGGGGCGCGAGCTCGAAGTACAGCTCGTAGGCCTCGATCGCTTCCTTCTTCTGACCGGTCTTGCGCAGCGCCTCGCCCGCCTCGAACGCGGCGTTGCCGAGCCAGCCCGGTCGCGGCTGCGCCTTCTTGCCGGCCTCGAGCGCGAACGCGAGGTGCTTCGCGGCCTCCGCGTTGTTGTTCTTGTCGAGGAGCAGCTTGCCGTAGCGGTAGCGCCAGGTCGGGACCTTGTCGTCGCCCGCGATTGCCTTCGCCCACTCCGCCATCGCGCTGGCGGTGTCGTTCTTCTGCGCGTAGCACTCCGCGAGCGCGGCATGCGCCTCGTGGCGTGAGGGCTTCAGCTCCAGCGCGTGCCGCAGATCCTTCATCGCGTCGTTCACGGCGCTGCCGCGGAGCGAGACGATCCCGCGCTGCCAGTACCCGTCGGCCAGCAACTTGTCGAGCGAGAGCGCCTTGTCGACCTCGGAGCGGGCGAGGCCGCCTTGCGCGGGGATCGCCTCGTTCGCCGCCCATGCGACGTAGAGGTGATACTCGGCGCGGTTCGGATCGAGCTCGACAGCGCGCTGGAGGTAGCGCATCGCCGCCGCGGCCTCGAGGCCCCCCTGCTTGAGGTACGCGCGCCCGATGAAGTGATTGGCCTCGGCGCTGTTGGGGCGCTGGTCCTTCACCTTGTTGAGGAGCGGCAGCGCCTTCTCGATCTCGCCGATCGCGACGTAGGCCGCGCCGACACGCAGCATGAGGTCGACGTCCTTGGGGGACTTGTCGAAGGCGCTCTGGAATTGCTCGAGCGCCTTCTGCACGTCGCCGGACTGCTCGAAGAGCAGGCCGCGCTCGAGCGCGATGCTCGGGTACTCCTTGTCGGTGGCGACGATGGTGTCGAATTCCTTCGCGGCGTCGTCGAGGCGCTTCATCTTCCGGTAGGTCACGCCGAGCCAGAAGCGCGTGCCGAGGTCCGCGGGGTTCTTCTGGAGCGCGGACTGGTAGTGGCCGAGCGCCTCGTCGAAGTGGCCTTGCGAGCTGGCGACGTCGCCGAACGCGCGCTGGAGGGCCGCGGTGTCGGGCAGCTTGGCGCGGGCCTGATCGAGCTTCGCCTGCGCCTCGTTGGCGCGGCCCTGGGCGGCGAGGAACGAGGCGAGCGCGCTGTAGGGGAGGATCGCGTCGGGGCTGGTGGGATCGATGAGGTCGACCGCCTCCTGATAGAGCTTCTCCGCCACCGTCTTGTTGCCGAGCGCCTCCTCGGCCTTGGCGAGCCAGAGCGCGACGCCCATGTCCTTCGGGGCGCGCGTGCGCGCGGCCGTGAGCTGCGCCTTGGCATCGGCGAGACGCTCGAGCGCGATCTTCGTCTTGGCCGCGCCGAGCATCGCGGGGATGCCGACGGGGTCCTTGATCACCGCCTCCTCGAAGCGGGTGAGCGCCTCGGTGTAGCGACCGTCGGCATAGAGCACCTCGCCCTGACCGACCAGCGCCGTGACGTTGCGCGGATCGATCTTCACCGCCTCGTCGAAGGCGGCGCGAGCTTCCCCTGCGCGATCGCGCGCGAGCATGATCCAGCCCTTCGCGGCGAGCGCGGACGAGACCTCGTTCGGGCCCTCGGTCTTGCGCGCCTTGTCGTCCAGGACGATGGCAAGCTCCTTGAGCGCCGCGAGGTCATCGCGCTTCAGGTCCCAGACGAGCAGCGCGCGCAGCGTGTGACCGCCCGCGTGGTTGGGGGACGCCGCGAGCGTCGCGTCGACCGCCGCCTTGGCCTTGACGAGGCTCTTCATCGCATAGTGGACGCGCGCCAGCCCGAACTGGGAGCGCGCCGTCGAGGAGGTCTTTGCCGCGTCGCTGAACGCCGCCAGCGCCGCCGCGTTGTCGCGCTCGGCGAGCGCGATCTCCCCGCGGAGGATCGCCATGTCGTACTGGACGCCGTCCTTTGGTTCCTTCGCCTTCCCGAGCGCGGACTTCGCCGCCGCGAGATCGCCCGCGGCCGCGGACTGCGCCGCGAGCGCCGCCTGGAGGTACGGCACCTCGGTGGCGGGCGGGATGTCGGAAAGGAACGTCTTCACGCGCGCGCTGCGGCTCGTGTCGACCCCGAAGCGCACCTGGTTCGCGTACTCCACGAACGCCGCGTACGAGGCGAGCGGGCGAGAGCGCGGCGAGCGCCGTTTGAGGTCCGCGAGCTCGTCGGCGGCCTGCTGCGCGGACGAGAAGGTATCGAGCGCGAGCTTCGCGCGCGCGGCATCCGCGGCGGTGAGCGCCTCCGCGTCGTAGCCCTTCGACCGGTATTTGTCGCTCAAGTAGACGTACCCGAACGCGCCGACGGGCGTGAACTGGAGCCCCGCGCCGCCGACGACGAGCAGCGCGACCAGCGCGGCGATGATCTTCGGCGCCTTCGAAGTGGGTCGATCCTGAACCGACGTGCGCGTCCGCGTGCCGGTGGCGGGGCCCTGCGGCGCATTGTCGAGCGAGGCTTCCTGGAACAGGGAGCCCGCGCTCGTGGCAGGCGGCGGCCCCATGACGGGACGGTTCGAATCGCCGTGACCGCCGCCGAGGTCGACCTCACCGAAGGCCATGCCTCCGCTGGCGGGCGACTGCTGGCTGGGTGCCATGCTGATGGGCGACGCGCCGAACGTGGGATCGGCGGGCAGGTCGAGCTCGCCGAAGCTCACCGCGTCGGGCGAGCGCTGGCTCTGGGGCTGGCCGCCCGAGCCGCCGACGATCGGGAGATCGAGCTCACCGAACGCGATCGCGGGCGGACCGCCGCCGTGCCGGTTCGGCAGGAGGCGATCGTCGGAGACGGGCATCGGCATGTGCGCCTGGGCGCCCATCGCGTTAGGCAGATCGTTCTGCAAGCTCGGGAAATCGATCTCACCGAAGCCACCGCCACGCGCCATCGGCAGGTTGCCGCCGACCGTCGGGAGGTTGTTGTGCCCTCCCACCATCGGAAGGATGTTGTTGCCGCCGACGACCGGCAGGTTGTTGTGGCCCGAGGCCATCGGCAGGTTGTTCTGCCCGGACACGAGCGGGAGATCGTTCTGGAGCGCCGGCAGATCGGCGAACCCGCCGCCTCGCGGGCTCGGCAGATCGTTCGAGCCGAACGCGCCGCCGCCCTTCGCGAGCGGCAGATCGGCGCCGCCGAGCCTCGGCGAGGGCAGATCACCGAAGCCCCCGTGGCCCTTGGGGGAAGGCAGATTGACGCTGCCGAAGCCGCCCGCGGGCTGCACGGCGGGGAGATCGACCTCGAAGCTGAACGCCGGGGGGGCCGGGGGTGGCGGAGGACCCGCCATCGGCGCCGGCGGCACGCGGTGATGGGCCTGCGGCCGGTTCACGGCCGCGGGTAGACCGACATCGCCCGCGAGCGCGGGCAGATCGAGATCGTCGAGGCCGGGGAGGTTCGAAACCTGCGGAGGCGGCGCGGCCGGCTTCGCGATGGTGGGCACGCGCGGCGCCGACTTCACGGCGGGGAGCGCGAGCCCGTCGTCGAACGACGGCGGTGCCGCAGGCGCGGGCGGAGCTGGGCCGGCGGGCTTGCCAGGAACCGGCGGCGGCTTCCCTCCCGCACCGAACGCCCCGACGCCGACCATGGTCTGCTTCATCTTCGGTCGATCGGCGGGTGCGGCGCCGGGCGCTGCCGGGGCAGGGGCTGCCCCTCCCTTCGACGGATCGGTGACGAGAAACGTATGCCCGCACTTGGGGCATCGCATCTTGAGGCCGGTCGGCGGAACGCGGCGCTCGTCGACCTGATACGGAGCCTTGCAGGACTCGCATTCGACCTTGAGCATGCTGTGTCGAGGCTATCACAGCGGCGAAACCCACCGCGAAAGCCTGGCATCTTCTATTTCGCGCTTTGACACCTCCTTCATCCTCTTCCTCTTTCCAAGGCCGGTCGCCGTGGCGCACATCGGCTTCCAGGGCCGCGGTCGGGCTCATGGCGGCGAGCGCGGTGCTCTTCGCGTTCATGAACTTCTTCGCGAAGCTCGCGAGCACCTCGGCGTCCTGGCAGACCGTCGGGGCGGTGCGCGCCCTGGTCGGCGCGCTGGTGGCGGTCGGGGTAGCGCGGGCGCGGGGGTCCTCGCTGGCTGTGAAGGACAAGCGCGCGCTGTTCTGGCGGATCCTGTTCGGGACGGCGGCGATGATGGCGACGTTTTACGCGCTCTCGTCGCGGTCGCTGTCGCTGGGCGACACGGTGACCCTGATCAACCTGACGCCCATCTTCCTCGCGCTGCTCGCGCCCGTGTTTCTGCGCGAGAGGAC
>JAYTBL010000621.1:0-3670 GCA_043736975.1 Polyangiaceae bacterium | reverse complement strand
TGTCGGTGAAGGACGGCGTGATCACGTCGATCAAGGACGGCGCGCTGCTCTATGCGGGACTCGGCGACCGACAGTGCTAGGTGAACGAGGCGTCGCCGCGACGATGAATCGGCGCACCGAGCGTCATCCAGGGTCACGCCACCTCGCCCGCCGCTTCTCCGCGAGCTTGGCCACCACCTCGGCGAGCCGCGCGTCGCCCTTCCGTTTGTTGTCATGGCGGATGCCCTTCTCCGAGTTGCAGCGCGCGCACGCGATGCCGAGGTTCGCGAGGTCATCGGTGCCGCCGTGGTTCTTCGGAAGGATGTGCTCGATGGTTGCTCGGCTGATCGGCTCGCCGTCGAGCCCGATCAACAGCCGCGCATTGCAGTGAAGGCACTTGCCGCTCCACACTTCGCGGGCGCCCGCCTGCGCGCGCTCGAACGTCGTGTCGGTGGCGATGATCGCCAGCAAGGTGCGCTGCTTGGCGTTGACGCGGGGCGGCAAGGCCATCACGAGAAATATGGCACAGCGGCTGCTAGGGTGCGGATTGTCGTGAGTATCCCCGACGCTCCCGACCCGAAAGAAGGCTTCCGCTTGCACGGCGTGCGCATCCTCGTCGTCGAGGATGAGCCCGACACGCGTGAGCTGGTGGCCACCTGCCTCGAGCGCCTCGGCGCCACCGTGCTCCCGTGCGCTGACGCCGAGGACGCGCTCCGCCAGTTCGCCGACTTCCGCACCGACCTGCTGGTGAGTGATCTCTCGCTCCCCCAGCAGAGCGGCCTCGATCTCGTGCGCCGCCTGCGCCTGACGCCCGCCGGCAAGGTGATCCCCGCGGTCGCCCTCACCGCCAATGCCTCGCTCGACGACGCCGCGAGCGCCCTCGACGCCGGCTTCGACGTCCACCTCACGAAGCCCGTGAGCGGCGACGACCTCGTCGAGGCGGTGCTCAGCGTCGTCGATCTGCGCCGCGGACGTATGCGCGACGACTGAAGGGACGGCCTCCGGCCTGGAGCGATAACGCCACACCACGGGGCCAGCTGCCACGATCGCCAGCTGGATTTCGCGCGCAACCGTCAACGCCGCGCCGGAAACGTGCTTGGATGCGGGTTCCGATGCTCGAAGAACCGCGCGCGCGCTCGACTGCGTCGCCGGCTTCCCTCTGGGTCGCTGTCGCGGCCGCGGCGCATGCTGCGGGCCTGCTCGCGCTCCTCTCGATGCCGATGCGGCATGCGGTGATCGCAGCGCCGCCTCCGCTCGAGATCGCGGAGCTCGCGGTCAGCGTCGAGCGCGAGGCGCCGTCGCCATCTCCGACCACGCCGACCGGAGCCGCCGAGGCCACGACCGCCGAGCCGCCTCGCTCGCCCACCGAGGCCGCGCCGGCGATCGTCGCGCGCGGAGAGAGCAGCGCGACCAGCGCCGCGAGCGGCGAGCCGATGACCGCGACCGCCGGCAGCGAGGTGCCGCGGAGCGGCAACCCCGGGCCCGTGGCGAGCGGCGGCGTGAGCGCGATCCCGTTCACCGCACGCGAGCTCGGCATCGGCCCCGGCAACAACCCGTTCCTTCCCAAGGCCGAGGAGAAGGTGCCTACCACCGGGCCCGACACGCCGATCGCGCGCTCCCTGCGCGGCACTGGCCTGGCGCACGATCGCGAGCTCGGCCTCGGCCCCGAGGGCCCCGCGCTCGCCGCGCTCCAGGGCGCCACCACCGCGAGCATCGCGCCGCTCCGCGGGCGCGCGCACTTCATCATTCGCACCGGGGGCGACGGCCTGGTGCTCGGCATCGATCTCGTCGACTCCGAGGGCGGTACCGGCTGGGGCGATGCTGGCCGCCTCGCGCTCGAGGCGCTGCGCGGCAAGAAGTTCAAGGTCCCGAGCGGCGCGCGCGGCATGAACATGCACGTCGAGGTCAAGTCGGAGATGAAGCTGCCGAACGGCCAGAACGCGCCGGTCGGCGGGCGCCTCGGCGCGAACGACATGCCCGAGCTCACGATGCCGGACGTCTCGAACATCGGCGCCACGCCGCGCCGCGTGATCCACGCGCGCGCCGTCGGCACCGACGTCCTGTAGCGATCAGGGCGTCTTCACGGCGCCCGACACGTTGCTCGCGATGTCCCAACCGAGACCAAAGTCGTAAAAGGTCGGATCGACGAGGCGCCGCTTCTCCGTGGGATCGCGGGGCACGATCAGCACCCAGTCATGATCGTCGAGACCGCGGACCGGCAGCTTCTGCCCGAGCACGCGCGCTTCGCTGTGCACCACCCACGCGCGCGCCGCGACCTGCTTCTTCGCCGCCGCCCGGTTGAAGATGGCGGTGAACAGGTGCGCATACTCGATGCAGTTCGCCTCGCGGTCGGTCGTCCCGAAGCGCAGCGTGGTGGTGTGCGCGAGACCGAAATGGAGATCACGCGCCGTGGCCGCGAGGGCGAACTGGAGGACGGCTTCGGTGCTGGCGAGGCTCGCGCCCTCGATGCGCGCATCCACGGAGCGCGAGAGCGCCGCGTCGAGCGACGCCGCCGAAGCCCGCGCGGCGTGCGGCGCGTGGAACGTCACGGGCACGAGCAGACCAGCGAGCAGCACGGAATACGCGACAATGGCCACGCCCGCACCATCGCGCTCCCGGCGGCCATCTTCCAGCGCCGGGTCGGCGAACGGTCGGCGGTCGCGAGCGAACGGCCTCTGCATCGCGGCGATTGACGTTCCCACCCGCCTTGCTCCATCCTCCGCGAAATGAGGCTGCGGCTCGCGCTGGGGATCGCCGCGCTCTCGGGGTTCATCGCGCTCTCGTACGAGCTCGTCTGGTACCGCGTACTCTCGGTGATGAACCGCGGCGTGGCCTCGACGTTCGGGCTCCTGCTCGCGGCGTATCTGTTCGGTATCGCGATCGGCTCGCGCGGCAGCGGCTACTTCTGTCGGGGCGAGGGCGGCAATCCGCGCGAGCTGAAGGTGCTCGCGCTGTTCGTCGCGGTGGGCAACACCATCGCGGCGCTGGTGGTGCCGGCGTTCGCGTGGTCGGCGCGCTTCACGAGCTACTGGCTCGGCCTGGTGGTGGTGATGGTCGCGGCGGGGCTGCTAGGCGCGATCCTGCCGCTGATCAGCCACTACGGCGTCCCGCCCGACGACCGCGCCGGCCATCGCCTCTCCTGGATCTATCTCGCGAACATCGTCGGCTCGGCGAGCGGGAGCCTCCTGACCGGCTTCGTGCTGATGGACCAGCTGCCCCTGATCGGTATCGCGCGCCTGCTGGTCGTGGCCGGGTTCGTGCTGGCGGCGCTGCTCATCGCGCTGGGCGGCTTCCCGCGCGCTTGGGCGGCGAAGGTCTACGCCGCCCTCGCGGCCGCGGTGGCGGTCGCGGTCTGGTCCTCGGGGATTCTCTACGATCGCGTGTACGAACGCCTCGTCTACAAGAACGAGTGGGACGGCACGCAGCGCTTCGCGCAGATCATCGAGAACAAGAGCGGCGTCATCACCGTCACGCAGGATGGAACGATCTACGGCGGCGGCGGCTACGACGGCGTGCTGAACACCACCCTCCAGGAGAACGATCGCAACGGCATCGTACGGGCATACCTGGTCGGCGCGCTCCACCCCGCGCCGCGCGACGTGCTGATGGTCGGCCTCTCCGGGGGTGCCTGGACGCAGGTGGTCGCGCACCTGCCCGGCCTCGAGCGCATGACGGTGATCGAGATCAATCC
>JAYTBL010000620.1:0-3675 GCA_043736975.1 Polyangiaceae bacterium | reverse complement strand
TCCCCCGCGAGGGCGCGAGCCGGCACGACGCGGTGGCCACGGTCTGCGCGACGCCCGAGCCCGTCATCCTCTTCGAATCGCCGGAGCGCACGCAGGCGACGCTGCGCGAGCTCGCGGACGCGATGCCGGACCGCCCGGCGTGCGTCGCGCGCGAGCTCACGAAGATGCACGAGGAGGTCCTTCGCGGGACCCTCGCCGAGCTGGCAAAGGATCGCGACAGCTGGCGCGGGGAGATCGCGATCGTGCTCGGCGGGTGGTCTCCGGAGGCGCACGGCGAGCAGATCGACGACGCCGCGATCGACGCGCGCATCGACCGCGAGCTCGAGACGGGCACGCACGCCAAGACCGTCGCCGACGTGGTGGCCGCCTGGAGCGGCCGACCGCGGCGGGTGATCTACGAGCGGGTGGTGCGCCGCAAGGCGAGCCTTCGTGGTGGTGGGTGAATTCCGATAAGCTGCCTCCTCGCGGCCGCGCGAGAGGATATGAGTCGGCGTTCCACCCTGCCCGCGTTTGCGCTCACGCTGACGGCGGGCGGGCCGACGTGGAGGCGTTCGGCGTCGCGAGCCTCCGGCATGATCCTGGGCTTGGCGGCGGCGTCCCGCTGCTGTTCCATCGCCCCGTCTCGAACGAAGCGACCGCGAGCTGGCTGCAGCGCGCGCGCCTGGTCGCGACGCCGATCCCGCGCGGCCAGATGATGGGCCTCGGCGGCACCTTCTGAGCGCTACGCGAGCCACCGGCGACGCAGGGCCAGACCCGTGAACCACGCGAGCGCCGCCCCGAGCGCGACGATGACCGCGGGAAAGATCATCGACGAGGGACCCATCACCCGCAACACGGGCGAGCCGAGGAAGGTCCAGCCGAACTGTACGACGATGGCGCCGAGCGACACGAACGCGAGGGGTCGCGAGAAGCGGCTGCGCAGGAGCAGCCCGCTCGCGGCCAGGAATCCGGAGAGCACCGCCACGGCGTAGACAGCGTTGACCCACGCAGGGATGGCCTTGATGATGTCCGCCTGGGCGGGAGGCATGCGGTCGAATTCGGCAGGCCCCATGCGGCTCTGCATGAAGAAGGCGAAACAGCCCATCGCCTCCCAGAGCACGGCGAGCCCACCGACCGCCCAGTACCAGCCCGGCAACCGTTCCTTGCTCATGCGTCCCTCGTGCTCGCCTGCTCAGAGCGCAGTGCCGAGGGCTTGATCGACGGCGCGCTGATCGAAGCCGATCAGGATGCGGCCGCGCACGTCGAGCACCGGGATCGATCCGCCGCGCACGCCCGCCTTGGTCAGCTTCGCCTGCATCTCGCGCGCTGCGGAGCTGTCCTTCTCGATGTCGTGCTCGACGAACTGCACGCCGCGGCCCTTCAGGTAGGCCGCCGCCTGGTGACACGGGCCGCACCATGAAGCGCCGTAGATGATCACCGCCGGGCGGCCCGCCACCTCACCCGGTCCCGCGCCCGAGCCCGCCGGCGCCGCGCCGGCCTCGCGCGGCGCGAGCACGATGCCATGCTTGGCGCGCCGCGTGACCGCGATGTCCTCGAACTCGTTGGTCGGCACGACGCGCACCGGGTAGCTCCCGTCGGCCGCCGGCGTCCGCAGATCGGCGACGAAGATGCGATCGCCGGTCAGCGGATCGCGCGCGGGATCGCGGACCTTCACGACGTCGCGCCCCGCCGCGGGCACGTCCGCCGACTTCTGCTCGACGTGGAACTCGCCCTTGTCGTCGATCCACGTGAGGAGGAGACCGGTCGTCGCGTCGGCGACGGCAGGCGCCTCGGGCGCGGCCTCGGCCGCCACGTCGCCCTGCTTCTTGCAACCGGTCGCCGAGGCCACGAGCACGGCGAGAAGCAGGACGAGCAGACGGAGCGGGCGCACCACGCGGGAGAATGCAGCGTTCGGCGCCGTCATACAAGCTCAGCCATTCAACCGAGCTCCTCGCCCAGCTTCGTCCACTCCGCCATGAGCGCGTCGACCCGCTTGCTCAGCGCTTGCTCCTCGGTGGCCATCTTCGCAAGCTTCGCCCAGTCGCCCGCGGGATCCTCCTTGAGCTTCTCGCGCATCTCACCGACCTGCTTGTCGCCCGCCGCGATCAGATCCTCGAGCTCCTTGAAGCGCTTCTCCTTCTTCCCGCGATCACGCCCGACCTGCTTCTGCGCCTCGTGCTGGCGCTTCCTGGCCTGGTCGTCGGGGGGCGGTGGCGGCGCGTCGCTCTTCTTCGGCTCGCGCTGCGGCTTGCGCGCTGCGGGCTCGACCTTCGGCGCATGCGCCGACGCGAAGTCCGAGAAGCCTCCGGGATAGACCTCCACCGTGCCGTCGCGCACGCTGATGATGCGCGTCGTCACCGTCTCCAGGAAGCGGCGGTCGTGCGAGACGAGCAGCACGGTGCCCTCGAAGCCCACCAGCGCCTCCTCGAGGATCTCCGCGGCGGGGATGTCGAGGTGGTTTGTCGGCTCGTCGAGGAAGAGCATGTTGCGCGGCTCGAGCAGCAGCTTCGCCAGCGCGAGGCGCGAGCGCTCACCGCCCGAGAAGCCGGCGACCACGCGCAGCGGATCTTCGCCCCAGAAGCGGAAGCGCGCGAGGTACTGCCGCGCGCCCTCGGCGTTGAGGTCGCCGCGGATCGAGCGCACCTCCTCGATCGCGGTGTTCGACGGGTTCACCGCGCCGAGGTGCTGATCGAAGTAGCCCTCTTGCAGGTTGGTCCCGCGCTTGACCGAACCGTGATCGAGCTCGCGATCCCCCTTGCCGGCGAGGAGCTTGAGCAGGGTCGACTTCCCTGCCCCGTTCGGCCCCACCACGCCGATGCGCTCGCCGCGACGGATCAGCAGATCGAAGCCCTCGAAGAGCGTGCGGCCGCCGCGCTCGGCCGAGAGGCCCTTGGCGTCGATCACGATGTCGCCGGAGCGCGCTGCGGGGGCGAAGCGGAAGCTCACGCGCTCGGCGACCGCCCACACATCCTCGGGGCGCTCCACGCGATCGAGCTTGTCGAGCATCTTCCGGCGGCTCTGCGCCTGCCGGCTCTTCTGGCCCGCCATGTTCTTGCGAATGAAGTCCTCGGTCTTGTCGACGAAGGCCTGCTGCCGCTCCAGCACCGAGCGCTCGCGCGCCAGGTCGTCGGCGCGCGCGATGGCGTACTGGCTGTAGCGCAGCGGATAGACGCGCAGGCCGCGCGTGCCGAGCTCCATCGTCTGGGTGGAGACGGCGTCGAGGAACGCGCGATCGTGGGAGACCACCAGCACCGCGCCGCGGTACGAGCGGAGCCAGCCCTCGAGCCAGGCGATGGTGTCGAGGTCGAGGTGGTTCGTCGGCTCGTCGAGCATGAGCAGATCGGGCTCGAGCGCGAGGATCACGCCGAGATGCAACCGTCCCCGCTCACCGCCCGAGAGCGAAGCGACGGGCCGGGCGAGATCGGCGTTCGAGAACCCGAGCTTCGCGGCGATGGCCGCCACCCGGTGCTCGAGATCGTCGCCGCGCGCGACATGGTACCGGTCGGTGACGTGGGCGAGGTGCGCGAGCGCCCGCTCGTCGCCGCTCGCCGCCTCGTGCTGCGCCGCCGCCAGCTGCTCGCGCAGCTCCACGATGTTGCCGAAGCCCGAGAGGAACGCGGAGAGCACGTCGCCCTTGGCCTGGACCTCGTGCGACTGGCGGTAGTAGCCGACCGAGACGTCGCGCTTGATGACCAC
>JAYTBL010000619.1:0-3682 GCA_043736975.1 Polyangiaceae bacterium | reverse complement strand
CTCGACGCCCCGGCGCGGAGGGGGGCGCCGGTCGGACCTCCGACCGCGAGCCGTGGCGCGAAATTCTTTCGGTTCGGCGAGCGCCCGAGCTTGCGCGTCGTGTCAAGGAGCGGGCTCAAGGCGTCAGGTACACGAAGCCGCCGACGAGGAGCGCGGCGGTGATCGCGAGGCCGACCACGACGAGGAGCACGCACCCGCGCCGCCCCGCCCTCGACTGCAGCGCGCGCACGACGACGGGATGCGTCGCCATCCAGTCCTCGACGAACGGGCCGCCCTCGGTCACCGCCTCGATGCGCACGGTGATCACGTCGAGGGCGCCGCGCTGCACCGCCACGATGTCCATGCGGTCGACGCGATGGATGGGGATGCCCCTGGAGTGGGCCTCCGGGTCGCGCGCGATGCCGTCGCGCATCTCGGATGTGAGCACGTTGCGGATCGTCGAGAGCTTTCCTTCGCCACACGCCTTGTGGACGTTCAGGTAGATGCTCCGCACGAATGCGAGGAGATCCTCCTGGCCGTGCTCGGGACCGAGCGCGTCCGAGGGCGTCGGTCCCTTCGGAGCTTCCACGAGCCGCGGCGGTACCACGTCGACGACCTTCCAATCGCCCGCGACGCCGAGCACATGGGTCCCGCAATAGCGGCAGTCGCCCTGGCCGTCCGTGGCGGTCGGCGCGCCGCACGACGGGCACCGGGTGGGGACACTGCCCGCGAGGTGCGGATACGCATCGGTGGTGCGTTCAAAGACCCAGTCCTCGACTGGTCGGTCGGCCGGCGATGACCGCGCCGAAGCGCACGTGAATGCGGTCCACCGCGGCGTGGGTCGCCTCGAGGATCGCGATGTGATCGAGGCGCTCCACGGGCGCGGTCCACGCGCGATCGTCGCGGCGGCGGGGAAGGGAGCTCCGCATCGGTTCGCCGAGCACCGCCTGCACCACTCGGGGGTCGCCGCTTGCGGCGGCCTGGTGCACGTTGCGATGGACGGTGCGCGCGAACGCCAGGAAGTCGTCACGCCGAAAGTGGGGGGCGGCCGCGACGATCGCGTCGGGCTGGACCCCGTCCGGGACGAGCGTTCCTCCGTAGACATGCACGCCCTACGTTCTAGCGCAGGCCCGGCCGCGCGGCGCCTACTCGCTGGAGCGGGCTCAGCGGAAAGATCCGTGTGCCCTTCTGCGCGTCATGCGAGTGCGGTCAGGTCACGTAGACTGACTGCGTGGGTGGCAAACTGCGAGAAGACCAGAGAGCTACGAGGGACGCCTCACCATCTCGATGCGCGGGATTGCCGTCCTCGTCGTAGAGGTCCGATCGAGGGGTGGACGACACGCGCATGCGTAAAGAAGAGCGCGTGACCGACGCGACGAGCGCGCACTCCGTCAGCGGCCCTCGACTCGCGAACCCGATCGCGGATCGACTGGCTCCTCTTCCCGCCCGGGCACGCTAGAGTCGTGCTCGTGGATACCTCGTTCAGCTACTCGTTTCGCGTCGCGGCGTGCGATCGATGCGGCGCCCCGCATCAGGCGGCGGTCGCCGGCGGCGGGTTTACCTGCCGCTTCTGCAGTGCGCAGAACATGCTCGCGGTGCGCAACGAGGTCGTCGTCCCGCCGGGGCGCGCGCCGGTGGCGGAGGCGGACCGGATCGCGCGGCTTCGGACGCAGGACGGCAAGCCGATCCTTCCACCGCCAAACCTCGCGCACTTGATGGGGAACGGCCGGCTCGAGGAGTGGAAGGTCGAGGAGGCGATCTCGATCTGGAACGGCGCACGGCAAGAGCTTCGGACGAACCCGAACAACTTCGATGCCGCGGAGCGCTTGCTGTTTCTCTCGATGGTGATCGCGCAGCACTTCAAAGACAAGGGCGACAAGCTCCGCCAGCGATCGCTCCTCGAGGGTGCGCTCGATGTCGTGGCGCTGCCGCGCCATCGACAGGTCCTGCGAGGCTTTCTCACGCGCGCCGCGGTGCTCGCGGTCGACCTCGAGGCGGCCGAGGCTTGGCTCGCGCCATGCGATGCGCTGTCCGACGATCTCTCGATGGATAGCGAGTGGCGCTTCTCGCGCGCGTTCATCGACACCGCGAAGGGCAACTTTCAGAATGTGCTCGCGGTGCTCGGTAGAGGTCCGAACGACGTGCCGATCGAGGACGCCTCTGACGACGTCTGCACCGTCCTACGTGCGAACGCTTGCGAGCGCCTGGGGCAGGTCGATGCCGCGACCACTCTCCTGCGCGATCGCTTCAGCGCCGGCGGCGACGCGCGGCAGACGATCCAGCGCGTGATCCAGAGCTACCCCGATTGGCAGCTCTGCGCGCAGAGCTATCCGCAGGCTGCCGCGACGTTCGTAGCGGTCGCGGGGGCGGAGGCTGCAAGTCGATCGAGCGGCGGTCTTCACTACGGGTTCATTCCCCTCGGCATCCTCTTGCTGCTGGGTGGCCTCTGGCTCTTCGGGATCGGCGTCACGACCTTTTTCGGCAAGGTCGATCCGATAGCCCTCGACGATCGCTGGCGCTACCTCGGCTTCGGCCCCTTGATCGGGCTCGTTGGCTTGCTCTTCGCCGCCATCGGCTTCGCGACGAAGAAGAGCGCAGACAAGAAGAAGTGGCTCCACGTCAACGGCCTCCGGGCGAGTGGACAAGTCAAAGGCGCGGCGCCGACCGGCACGAGGATGGGACGGATCCCGGTGATGCAGTACACGCTCCTCGTGAGCGTGCCTGGCCGTGCGCCCTATGAGGCGACGGCGACGCATGTCGGTCAGAGCTCGCTCAGCGTGCTCCAGGGAACGGTTTCACTTCGCGTGCATCCTGAGAATCCAAATGAGCTCGTCATCGAGGGCGACGGATAAGCCAATGGTTGGAACCATCGTGAACGCGGGCTGCGCGTGACAGCGGCGAAGCGCACGACGACCGCGCGGCTCGGCCACCTGCGCCTCTCGAGCCAGCGGATCCTCGGCAGCACCTTCGAGACGCCGGTGGACGCCGTTCGCTGGATGCTCGCGATGCAGGCGCAGGATTTTGCGGGCGCCAAATGGTCCGTCGGACTGCGCGTGCCGGGATCCACGGATGCGGCCGTCGAGGCTGCGCTCGCCTCGGGCGCGATCGTGCGCTCGTGGCCCATGCGCGGGACGTTGCACTTCCTCGCGGCCGAGGATCTGCACTGGATCCTCGCGCTCACCACGCCCCGCTTGATCGCCGGCGCCGCCAGGCGCCGCGCCAACCTCGACCTCGATGACGTGACGTTGGGGCGGGCCCGCGAGATCGCCATCGCACGCCTCAGCGGTGACAAGGCGCTCACGCGCGAGAGGCTGCTCGCCGAGCTCGACCGCGGCGGCGTCTCGACCGAAGGCCAGCGTGGCTACCACATCCTCTGGCACCTCTCGCAAACGGGAAGCCTCTGCTTCGGACCCACCGCGGGCAACGCGCAGACCTTCGTGCTTCTCGATGAATGGGTGAAACGTCCGCGACGCCTCGACCATGACGAGGCGCTCGGCGAGCTCGCTCGCCGCTACTTCGTCAGCCACGGGCCCGCCACCCTGCGCGACTTCGCCGGCTGGACCAAGCTGGTCGCGCGTGACGTGAAGACCGGGCTGGACCTGGCGCGCGCGGAGCTCGCGGAGCTCGTGCTCGATGGAATCAGCTACTTCATGGCTCCCGATGCGGAGCAGGTCCTGCAGCGCGGAGTGAAGCTCGCCAGCAA
>JAYTBL010000618.1:0-3686 GCA_043736975.1 Polyangiaceae bacterium | reverse complement strand
TACGGGCTGCGCGCGAGGCACGGCGCGGCGATCGACGTCCCGATCTTCGCGGCCGCGTTCCGGCTCGTGGGGTCGGCGAGCGCGTTCGACAAGCTTCGCGCGCTCGTCGCGCCGATCGGCGCTGGGCGCCCGCTCGCCGGCCGACTGCGGAGCGATCCCGACGCCTTCCTCGCGAAGGAGTACCGCGACCTCGCGCACATCGACGGCCTGGTCGGCGCGGACCTCCCGGGCGGAGCGGCGGCGGCGTTCTACGACGACCTCCTGGCGTTCGTGCGCAAGCAGACGCCGGAGGGCGGCGTGATCGTCCCGATCTCGCCCTCGCCGCCCTCGCCGCGCTGACGCGCGGCGAGCCGAGGGCAGCGGTCAGCGCGGCGGCTCGGCGGCGCTCGCCGCGGTCTCTTCTTCGGTCGGGAGCGCGTGGCTCCGCTTCAGCGCGAGGTAGGGGAACACGCCCAGGAGCGCGGGCGCGATCTGCGCGACCAGGTAGGCGTTGAAGACCGAGGCGCCGCCGTCGATGCCGATCATCTTGAAGAGCGTGTTGAACGCGGCGTGCCCGACGCCGATCCCGCCCGGCGAGATGGGGAGCACCAGCGTGAGGATCCCGAAGGGGAAGATGCTGACCACCGCCGAGAACGGCACGTCTTTCCCGGTGATGGCCTCGGTGAGGGCGGTGAAGAACGCCATGTTCAGCGCGTGCAGCGCCATCGAGAGCGCGAGCCCGATGGCGAGGTTCTTCGGTCCCGCCGAGACGAGGCGCGCCGCCGCCACGAGGTGGCCGGCGAGCTTCGCGAAGCGGCTCGGGCCGCTCGTCCACGCCTCGAGGCGCGGGCCCGACAACCGCACGAACAGGATGAAGAGCGCCGGACCGAGCACCGCGCCCGCGGCCAGCGCCGCCACTGCGATCGCCAGGTCGCGCAGCTGCGGATCGCGCCCAAGCTCCGAGCTGCGGAGGAGGATGGCGATGCCGGCCACGATCACGAGCCCCGCCAGCCCGAGGAGGCGCTCCACGAAGACGATGACGAACACCGTCGGCCGCATCGCGGGCTTCGCCTCGCGCGCCGCGTACCCGGACTTGACGAGATCGCCGCCGACGTTGCCGGGGATGGCAGTGTTGAAGAAGATGGCGGTGGCCTGGAGCTGCATCGCGCGGCCGAGCGGGATGCGCACCCCCGCCAGGCGGAGCAGCACGCTCCAGCGCAGCGTGCCGCTGACGATGCCGAGGAGCGTGAGCCCGATGCTCGCGGCGATCAGCAAGGGCCGGTGCCAGAACACGTCCAGCGCCTTGAAATCGAGGGAGCCGGAGCGAACCAGCCACGTGATGAGCACCGCGGCGACGACCACCTTGCCGCCGAAGAGGATCCGTTCACGCATGCGCGAGGGCGCGGCGGCCGGGGCTACCACGCGGTCACTTCTCGCATTCGAGGATGAGGTGCGTGTACGGGACGCGCAGCAGGTCGCTCCGCACCACCGGGGTGACCTTCGCGAAGACGCGGTCGGCGATGGTGCGGTAGCCGCGCTCGTCACGCACGTGCTCGCCGCGATCGCGCGAGATGATGAGCTTCGCGATCGGGTTCTGGCCGGGCGCGTAGACCCCGTCGAGCGTGACGAGACGACCGCCCGGGACGAGCGCGGCGTGCGCGATGCGGAACAGCTGCTCGGCCTCTCCGTCGTCGAGGTGGTGGAGCACGCCGATCGCGAGGACGATGTCGTAGCCCTCGTTCGCCGCCAGCGCCTCCTCGCTCACGCGCCGGCAATAGAAGCGCCCGCGGTCGCCGTAGTTCTTGGTGGCGGTGGCGATGTACTCGGGGTTTGCGTCGAAGCCGGCGTAGTCGACGCGCGGGAGGTACTGGAGGACGTCGGCCGGGCCGCAGCCGATGTCGAGGACGCGCTGCCCCTCCTTCGCGCGCACGTACTCGCGCGCGAAGCTGCCCGGGTCCCGCCCCCCCACGAGGCGGCTCCACACGCGGTAGACCGCGGGCACGCCCAGGGCCTTCGAGATCAGAGGACGAAGCACCCCCGCACCCTAGTACCGCGCGCCGACGAGCTCACGCTTTTTGCTGTTTTTCGGCCCGCAGCGCGCGCCAGACGCGGGCCACGTCCACCAGCGAGCGCCCCATCACGCGCAGGTTCACGCCACGGGTGGGGCCGTGCTTGCGGGCCGCGACCTCCACGGGGAAGTTCGTGATGCGGTAGCCGGCGCGCGCGGCGCGGATGAGGCGCTCCGCCTCGGAGAAGGGCGTGGTCGAGACGAGCGGGAAGCGCTGGATGATCTCGCGCTTCGTGAGCTTCACCGACCCGGCGTCGTAGGTGGCGGTGCCGAACAGGACCCGCGGCAGGACGTTGAAGCCCCACGAGACGACGGCGCGCACCGGCCCATAGGGCTTGTTGGTGCGGCTCGTGATGATCACGTCGTGATCCTTCGTGAGCGGCAGCATGTCGAACACGAGGCGCGTGTCCCACTGACGGTCGGTCGAGTTGAGGAACACGTAGTCCTTCGACGCCGCGGCGTAGAGGTCCTCGAAGGTCCGGAAGATCCCCTGGTTCACGGTGTGCGTGAGGACGCGCAGCTCGGGGATCCGCTTCTGGACCTGGGCGATGATCGCGCCGGTGCGGTCCGTCGAGCAGTCGTTGCAGACCAGGATCTCGTGGTCGAGCTCGGACGCCGCGAGGAGCTCGTGGGCCTCGAGCAGCACGTCGGCGATGGTGGCCTCCTCGTTATAGCAAGGGAAGCACACCGACACGCTGGGGAGGCTCGCCCGCATCACGGGACCGCGACGTAGAACGCGCTGTTCTTCGAGGGCCCGGCGCTCCGCAGCAGCATCCGGCGGGGCGCGGTCTCGAACTCGACGACCATCACGATGTCGGTGGAGACGCCGCGGCGCAGCGTGACGAAGAGGCCGTTGCGGCTCGTGGGGTCGTCGCGCGCGACCAACCGGGGGCCCGCGTAACCGGCGTCGGGGCCGATGGCAGCTTCCGCGTACTCGAACGTTCCCTGCTCGTCCGCGTCCGTCGAGCGGACCAGCGCCTCGCGCGCCGCGTCGAAGCGGAGCGCCCACCACTGGCCGTCAGCGCCGACCGACACTGCGGGCGGATCGCCGAGCGGAGACAGCGCGGGGTCATCGCACAGGTACCACTGCCCGACGAGGCGCTCGGTGAGAGCGCGCGCGCTCGCGTAGCGGTCGGCCGGCCCGCTGGGCGCCTTGCAGAGCGCACGGAGTCGCGCCTCGAGGGTCGACGGGCCGGCGTCCGTGATTGGCTCCTCGCGCGCATCGACGGTCGGAGGCGCCGCGTCGACCGCCGGCACATCGGCGCCGAGATCGACCGAGCGCACGCTGCACGAAGGCGCGAGCGCGAGGGCGCCGATGAGCGCCGGCAGCAGCGATCTCACTGCGCGGCCTCGAGCGCGGCCTTCACCGTCGGAGCAAGCACGCTCCCAGGATAGCGCACGAGGAAGCGCTCGCCGCGCGCGCGAGCCTCCTCCTTGCGCTTCCCCTGCACGAGCGCCTGGACCGCGATCGTCTCGCGCTCCTCGGCGAGCGCGCCGCTCCGGAAGGCGGTCTCGTGCTTGCGCACCGCCTCGAGCGCGCTCGCGCCGTCGCCGCGGCCAACCGCGCAGGGGGCGTCGCGGCATCCTCCGCGTCCGGCGACGAGCCGGACGAGGGCGGCGCGGACGAGCGCTGCACGAT
>JAYTBL010000617.1:0-18607 GCA_043736975.1 Polyangiaceae bacterium | reverse complement strand
CGCGAAGATCGGGCGTGAGTACCTGATCAAGGTGGTGGTCGCGATCCTCCTCACGCCGGTCGTATATGGCCTGCACGGCGCGATCGTGAAGTGGCTCGGCATCCAGCCCGAGGCTCACGAGAAGCGGGCCTGATCATGGCGCTCCCGCTGCCGGGCCAGCTCACGCTCCCGAGCGGCGCGGTGGTGCAGCTGCGGCGCGGCGTGAACGGAGCAGCGCCCTCAGGGGGCGAGGACGCGCCGCTCTTCGCCGACGCGCTCGCGGCGTTCGCGCAAGGACGCGTGCTCCTCACGAGGAAGGGCGCGCCCCAGCCCGCGGAAGCGCTGGCGCTGCGTGACTTCCACGTCCTGCGCGCGGTGCTGGCGCGCAGCGGCATCATCGACGACGACGAGGCGGAGATCACGTGCCGCAACTGCGAGGCCCCGATCCTGGTGCGACCGTGCGGGCTGCTCGAGATCGGTCCCTGGGTCGACGGCGAGCTCGACGATCCCGAGCTGGACGCGACGCTACCCTTCGGCGAGCCCATCGACGTCCCGCCGCTGCCGCTCGGCCGCGTCCGCGTCGCGCGCACCGTGACGTTCGAGGATCGCACGGTGGAGCAGGCCCTGCCGCTGTTCGCGTGCGCTCGCCGTGACCTGGCGATCGACGCCGCGCTGGTGCGCGCGCTGGGGATGGTGGCGCTCGATGCGGAGCGCGATCCCGCTCGCCTCGCGCGCGCGCTCGCGACCTGCGACGACGAGGCGTTCGCCGCGGTCTCCGAGGCCTTCCTCGCCTCGCACTACGTCCCGCGCCTCGGCTCCATCGTCTTCTGCGAGGGGTGCCGCGCGCGCAACGACGTCGATGCGCCCTTCGAGCGAGAGCTCGCGCCCAGCGAGCGCGGTCCACGGGCCGCGGGCGCGCCCTTCCCCGACTACGAGACGTTCGCGGCGCGCGCCCGGGCCATCGCGGAGCCGCTGATGAAGATCCCGCCGTCCGATCAGGTGGAGCTCGTCATCGATGAAGAGACGCCGCCCGTCGACGACGCCGGTGAGACGCTCCTTGGCTCGTACCTGCCGGTCGGTGATCCGCTGCGGCCCACGCCCACGCCGCTTGTCAGCGTCTACTACCGGACGTTCCGCGCCATGTGGGACGAGGACGGCCCGTACGACTGGGAGGACGAGCTCGCCGAGACCATCGAGCACGAGCTCGAGCACCACGGTCACTTCCTGCGCGGCTACGACCCGATGGACGACGAGGAGCGCGAGGAGATCCGCGGCGAGGCGGTGCGCATCGTCGGGCGTCGCGAGGCGGGCCGCCGCGAGCTGGTCGGGTTCGGGGCGAGCCTGCCCGACTTCGTGAGGCGAACCTGGCCTCTCTGGGTCATCGTGATCATCGGCGTCGCCGTCGCGCTGCTGCAACAGGACTGAGTCGGGAGGGGGCGACCGCCTACGGCGCCCTGCGGCGCGAGCGCGTCCACGCGACGTAGAACGCGAGCCCCGCGGCGAGGGCGGCCACGATCGCCCCCACGGTGCTCGTCACCAACAAGGCCACGAGGAACATCATGATCGCCGCCGCGAGCGCGCGCGGCCACGGCCCGGCCATGAACGGCGACGGCGCGGTCGGCGCGACCGCGGGCGGGGCGCTCGGGACCACCGCGGGCTGAGCCGCGGACGCGACCACGGGCGGCGCGAGCGAGGCCACGAGGAACGGCGACGGCGGGGAGTCGTTCGCGGCGCGCTCCGCGGCCGGGGCTGGCTCCATCCCTGCTGCCTCGGCGGTGAGATCGGGCGCCTTCGGCATCAGCAGCACGGGCACCAGCTCGGCCGGCGGATCGGAGCCCGCCAGCGGCATGCGCGACGCAACACGGGGCGGTAGCGACTCCGCCGTCAGCGTCATGGCCGTCGTGAGCGCGTTCGTATCGGCGTAGCGATCCTTGGGATCCCCGGCAAGGCAGCGCTGCACCACCGCGCCGAGCGGCCCCTCGATCCGCGGGTCGTCCGGCGCGGGCGCGTTGCCGGTGAGCATCGCCGAGAGCATCGCGCCGATCGAGTAGACGTCGGCGCGCCGCCCCACCGGCTCGCCGCGGCGCTGCTCGGGCGCAGAGTACGCGAGCTCGGGATCGGCATCGGAGACCGAGGGAGCGCGCGGCAGGCCGAGCCCTTCGACCTTGACGATGGTGTTGTCGCCCTCGTATCCGAGAACGACCAGCGACGGCCGGAGCTCGCGGTGCACGACGTCCGCGTCGTGCGCGGCGGCGATGGCATGGGCGATCTGCGTGGCGATCTCCGCAGCCTCCCAGTCGTCGAAGCGCTCGCCGACGCGCAAGCGATCGGAGAGCCGGTCTCCGACCGTAGTCTCGGCGGCGACGAAGATGTCTCCTTCGTCGGTCTGCCCGACGCCCAGCACCACCGCCAGTCCGGGATGCTTCACCTGCGCGGCGCGCTTCGTCTCCCGCAGCATCTTCTCGCGGCGAGCGGGGCTGATGCCGCGCACGATGCGCACCGCGGTGGCCGTGCCGCTCCGCAGATCGAGCCCACGATGGAGCTCTCCCGACGCATCGATGCCGAGCTGCTCTTCAAGCCAGAAGCGGCCTCCGAGCGCGGCGCGCGGCTTGGTCGGGGGGTTCCCCGCGGACTCCATGCCGAAATAGGCACATTGATTCTCCAAATTGACAAGCTTGTTTGTTCGGCCTAGGTTCGCCTCTCATGGCGGCGGTGAAAGCACGTGCAAAGCCGGGGAGGGCCGCGCGCGGCGCCGCTCCGTCGCAGGGCGCGGCGCACGAGGGGGCGCCAAACCGCCGCGGTAGCCCCGAGGCCATCGAGAAGCGGCGCGTCGCGCGCGTCTTCAACGACATCCTCGGCGGTCGCGGTGCGGCCGCCCACAAGCTCGACGGTCGGACCGAGAAGCGTCGCCAGCGCCTGCTGAAGGAGCTGGAGGCCGGCAAGGCCCGCGGCTCGCGCGAGCTGAAGCCGCTCGATGTGCTGCAGCGCGTGCAGGAGCTGATGGATCTCGGCGAGCCCCTCAGCTCGATCCGCAAGGTCACGAAGGTGCGCAAGAATGCGCTGCCTGCAGAGGCGATCGTCGACGTCGTGGAGCGCCTCCACCGCGCGTACGGCTTCCGCCCCGAGGTCTATCGCTTCGTCGGCATCGGCGAGGAGGTCCTCCGCGATGCAGGCGTGCTCTCCCAGGCGAACGCGAGGCGCGCACGGAGCGCGAAGACCAAGGCCTGATGCGTAGCCCCGCCCGCATCTTCTTCGTCCTCGCGCTCTCGCTGGCGAGCATCGGTACGCACGCCCGCGCCGACGATGCCGGCGCGCCCGATACCGAAGCCGCGCGCCGCGCTCGCGTGGTGCTCACGGTGGCCACGCGCAAGGTCACGGTCGGCGAGCTCGAGGACCAGATCGCCGTCATCCCCACCTACCAGCTCACGCAGTTCGGAAGCTCGAAGGAGGCGGTCGCGCGCGCGTACCTCGATCAGGTGGCCACGCGCGAGCTGCTCCTCGCGGCCGGCGCCGAGCAGCGCGGGATCGACAAGCAGCTCCCGACGAAGCAGGTCATCGAGCGCGCGCTCTCCGGCATCACGCTGCGCCGCAATCGCATCGCGTACGCGTCGGCCGCTGCCATCCCCATGGAGGACGTGCGCCGCTACTACGAGGAGAACCGATCCCGCTTCGACTCGCCGGAGCGCATCAACCTGTGGCGCATCCTCTGCAAGTCGAAGGAGGAGGCGGTCACCGTGCTCGAGGCGGCGCGCAAGGACGCGTCGATGACCAAGTACAACGACCTCGCGCGCGAGCACAGCATCGACAAGGCCACAAACCTCCGCGGCGGCAACCTCGGCTTCGTCGGTCCCGACGGCCAGAGCAACGAGGCGGGCGTGAAGGTCGATCCCGCGCTCGTGAAGGCCGCGCAGGCGGTGAAGGATGGTGAGCTCGTCCCGCAGGCGGTGGCCGAGGGGGCGAGCTTCGCGGTCGTGTGGCGCCGCGGCACGGTGCCCGCGAACCACCGCAGCGTCGAGGATTCCTCGGCGCAGATCCGCTCCGCGCTCTTCCGTGAGCGCACCGAGACCGCGGAAAAGAAGCTGATCGACGATCTGCGCAAGCAGAACGTCAAGGAGGTCAACGAGGGCCTGCTCGGCGTGATCGAGCTCCGTCCGTTCGACGCCGGCGTCAGCCTGGCGCGGACTCCCGGGAGTCCGGCGGCGCCGCTGAATCGAGACGCGGCTCGCTGACCGTTTCGCGGCGGGCGCCGAGCGCCGCCGCCGCCGCCGCCCGCTCGGCGACACGCTTCGAACGGCCCTCGCCCACGCCGAGGACCTCGTCTCCGATGAGCACCTCGACCTCGAACGTCGGATCGTGCTGCGGGCCGCGCATGCCCTTGACGCGGTAGGTCGGTGCGCCGAGCCCGCTCGCCTGCACCTGCTCCTGGAGGAGGCTCTTGGGGTCGCGCGTGCCGAGGCGCTCGGCCTCGAGCATGGGCTCGCGCACGACGTGGGCGACGAGCCGCCGCGCCCCCTCGAGCCCCCGCGCCTCGTACACGCTCGCGACGAGCGCCTCGACGGCGTCGGCGAGCACGTTCGTCTGCTCGCGCTCGGTGCCCGACCGCGCGCCCTTGCCCAGCGCGAGCGCTCCGCCGATCCCTTCGGCGCGCGCCCACCGCGCCAGGGCCTCGGCGTTCACGAGCGCGCTGCGCATGCGCGTCAGCGCGCCCTCGTCGGCGTCGGGACGGCTCCGGGCGAGCAGCTCGCTCACGCAGAGGCCGAGGACGGCATCACCGAGGAACTCGAGGCGCTGGTTGTCGGCGGAATCGGACTCGTTCGCGAAGCTCGGATGGGTGAGCGCCTCGTCGAAGCGCGTGAGCTCGCCCTCGCCGCCGATGATGGTCTCGATGCGCGCCCGCAGCACGGCGCGCGCCTCCGCGAGCTCTTCTTCCTTCACGGCGCGGCGAGCAGGTCGGACGCCTGGGCGAGGTCGAGATCGAGCTGCGTGAGGCCGCCAGCGTCGTGCGTCGTCCAGAGGACGCGCGCCTTGCCCCAGCCCACGAGGATCTCGGGGTGGTGGTCCTTCTTCTCGGCCACGAGGCCGAGCCGCACCGCGAAGCCGAGCGCGGCCCCGAAGTCCGCGAGCTTGTACGAACGGACGATCGCGTCACCTTCGCGAGCCCAGCCGGGGTTCGTCGCGAGCCAGGAGTCCACCGCCGCGCTCTCGAGCTTCGAAGGTCGTGCCATGTGCGCATACTAGCGCCTCGGAACCTCAACGCGGGCGCTCTGTCAGGTCCCTCGATGCTCCTCCGAACGTTTGGCTATCCTGAGCGCGTGGGTCTGCTGGCGTGCCCGTTCTGCCGTGAGATGTTCGAGGAGGGCGAGGAGAAAGCCTGCCCCGTCTGCGGCATGGCCCTCACCAAGTTCGAGAAGCTCCCCCTCTCGCTCGACGCCGCGCACGACGAGGGCGGCGTGCCGACCGCCCCCGAGCTCGAGGAGCTGCCCTGGACCTTCTTCGGCCGGAGCAAGGGCCCGCTCCTGATCCTCGGGGTCGCAGGCGCGGTCCTCTTTTTCCTGCCATGGGTGCAGCTCACGCAGCCGTACATCGACTCCAAGTCTGGCTTCGATCTCGCGCACCAGCGGATCGGCTGGCTCTGGGCGGCGTTCGTGGGGTGGACCGTCCTCATCCCGACCGTGCTGAGCCGCCGCAGCATCGTGAAGATGCGCGGCGCGCGGGTGGCCGCGGCGTTCCTCGCCGCCATCCCCGCGATCTCGGTGGCGATCCTGCTCGCCCGCCCACCCCACGGCGGCATCGTCCCCGTGCGTTACACCTGGGATTGGCCGATCTACGCCATGCTCGCGGTCTCGCTGACCGCGCTCGCCTTCGCGGTCCGGCTCGGGGGGCGCGTCGACGACATCAAGGTCGAGCGCGGCACCTCGCGCGGCCAGGACCTTCACTGAAGGCCTGTTTGTGGCGCGGCAGCGCCGATGGAGCCATGCTCCACGGAGATGACGTTGCCTGTCCGACGACGGTCGGTCGGTGCGTTTCCCATCGGAGCGCGCGCGAACGACAACGACGAGCGCGTGCTCGAGGAATCCCTCGAGCAGCGGCTCGATCGCGAAGCGCTGTCGACCGACCTGGTCGATGTGCCCGCGGCGGTCGTGTGCCTCGTCTGCGGTGAGGTCGACTGCGCAGGCTGCGAGGATCGCGACCTGTCGAAGTCGGGCATCGTCGCGATCGTCGCGTGGGAGCGGCCGGGACTGCCGGCGCTGATGCGCCTCTGGTCGACCGCCCGCGCGACAACGCGCGACGCCGACACCTTCTTCGAGCTCCTGCCCGACGGCCCGGTGCTGCCCGCGCTCCGGTTCGCTGCGATCTGCGAGCTGGTCGCCGCCGGGTCGATGCTCCTCGCGCTCCTCCCCGTCGCCGCGCTGGTCGCGCCGGATTGGCTCCGCCACGTCGCGCTCGATTCGCATGCGCGGAGCATCGCGCTGCGCGTGCTCTTCCTCGGCGTCCCCAGCTTCGCTGCGTTCCTCGTGTTCCTCCACACCGTGCATGCGCTCGCGATCGACGTCGGCGCCGCGCGTAGCGGGAGCAAGCGCTCGCGGTCGCGCGCGCTGCGGTTCGGCCTCTACGCGTGCGGCTGGGATCTCGTGATGGGCCCGTTCGGCGCGCTGGTCGTCACCCTCAAGGAGGGCCTCGGCGCCGGCCTGGGCGTGCTCGGCCTCGCGAGCGTCCCTGGTCGTTCGACGCGCGCATTCCTGCGAGGCTGCTACCGCCTCGAGGGCGATCGCGCGAAGCAGGCCCTCGGCACGGCCACGACCGGGGTGGTGATCGCGACGACGCTCGGCCTCGTCGCGGTGCTCGCGGCGATCTTCGCGCTCGCGCTCGCCTGACCCCGACCTGGAATTTTTGACTCAAGGTTGGATCGTCGCGGCCCCAGGGCGGCGCGCGATCTCGCGCGTTTTCATCGGTAGTACTGGCCAAGGCTCCTGGCACACCACATGTAGGTAGGCATTCGACCATGAAGCGCCTCATCGCCGCCCTCGTTCTCGCGAGCGCCTTCATCGCCTGCGCCGGGACCGACGGGACGACGATCGGGATCGACGGGAAGCAACCTCCTGACCCTTCGCCCTCTGGCGCAGACGGCGGCGCAGTGCGCGGCGACGGCGCCGCCACCGATCCCACGCCCGAGCCGCTCCCCTCGAATCCGACCGAGTCGTGCCCTGCGTCGTACAAGACCAAGGCCCCCGCCGCCGGCGTGAACACCAACTTCGAGGTCGCAGGGCAGAAGCGCTCGTTCGTCCTCATTCTCCCGCCCGCGTCTTTCACCGGACCGCGACCGCTCTTCGTTGGCTTCAACGGCACGAGCGAGGACGGAACGAAGTTCGCGAACCGCGCGAAGCTCGCCGAGTTCGCGGCCCAGGGCTTCATCGTGGTCGTGCCGTCGAGCGTCGGGAACGGAGCGTTCTGGCCGATCTGGGACGGCATGCGAGCGCCTGGCGCCGAGGCGGCGGAGAACAAGGACCTCGCGCTCTTCGATTCGCTCGTGGGCTGCACCGCGGGCCACTTCAGCGTCGACAAGAAGCGCATCTTCGTCGGCGGGCACTCCGCGGGAGGCATCTTCACGAACAAGGTCCTCCGCGAGCGCTCGAGCGTCGTCGCAGGCGGCATCGTCGGCTCCGGCGTGTTCTCGCTGACGCAGAGCGGGAGCACCGCTCCGCTCGGCAAGCTCTTCGTGATCGTCACGTGGGGCGGCGACAACGACCAGTACTCGGGCACGACGCCGAGCGGCGTCACCGTCCCGCAGTTCAGCTTCGTGGAGCAGGCCTCGCTCGCCTCCATGTACTACGAGGCGCAGCCGAACGTCGTGCAGAGCCATTGCCGTGGGACGAGCCTCGGGCACGCGTGGTTGCCCATCAACGCGTTCTTCATCGACGCGCTCCTCGCCCATCCGAAGGGCAGCGCTCCGGGCGCCATGCCGAGCGTCCCCGCGAGCGCGCCCGTCACCTGCAGCGACGCCGCGTACGTGGCGCCTCCCCTCCCCGCCATCACCTGCGGCGCCAGCTCGACGACCGGCTGCAGGGAGTCGTGTCAGCTCTGGGCCGACTGCGTCGGCGAGAACCGCACCGTGGGCACGGTGATGAAGCCCCAGCTCGCGAGCTTCGGCTTCTCGGGAACGTCGTGTGGCGGCTGCGTCACGAAGTGCGAGCAGTCGGGCTCCAGCGCCGCCAACGTCGCGGTCCTCTCCTGCTTCAAGACCGCGCAGGCGACCGCGCAGTGCGGGGGCGGGATCGAAGGCGCGTTTCCGCTCATGAACGCGGTCGCGGCGTGCTGCAAGGGCCGCACCGACGCGTCGTTCTGCGTCGGCATCTGCACCTCGATCAACCAGAACGAAGCGGCTGCGCCGTTCTTCCCGGTCTGCCAGACGATCGCGCCCTGAAGCGCGGCGACGCGAGCGGGCTCACTCGACGATCGGAAACATCCCGTCCATCGGCGCGTCGTCGTGGCAGCCGACGCACGACTCGACGATACCGTCCTTCACCAGCTGACCGCCCGCGCCCACCACCGTCCAGCGCCAGTCGCCGTGGTCGGGCGCGTAGCCCTTCGCGCGCTTCTCCATCACCATGATCGGGCCAGGCCCGCCCGCGCCGCCCCTCTCGAAGTGCTCCTCGACGACGATCGCGCCGACCGGCACGTCGCGCGAGCGCACCGCGAGCGCGGCGCGCGCCGGCTCGTTCGCGTAGATGTCGACGTCCCAGCGCCCCGCCGCGTGGCCCGAGGAGACGAAGCGCGCCTTGTTCACCTTGCCGAACTTCGTGCGGAAGTCGGCGGGTAGCGCCGAGGCGCCGTCGATCGCGCCTGCGTCACGCGAGCCGGGCGCGATGGCGCCGCCGGCCGGCCGACCGCTGACGCCCACGAGCGCTCCCGAGGACGACGCGCCGCACGCCAGCGCGAGAGCCGCGCAAGGCGCCGCGACCATCGCGCTCAGAAGAAGACGCCGGCTTCGAAGGAGAGGGTCCATTGACGGCTGCCGACCAGGAACGGATTTTCGTCCTTCGGCTCGGTGATGTCGAACGCGAATTGACTCCCGAGCCACATGATCTCGTGACGGTAGTTGAGCCCGACGAGGCCGCGGTGCCGATGCACGCGCACCTTGTCGAACGTGAAGTTGTTCGAGAAATCTGCGCTGTTATCGGTGTCGACCTCAGGCGTGGAGTCGATGACGTTCGAGTCACCGAAGATGAGGATGCGCTGGTAACCGAGGGTCGGGATGAGTTGCGAGGTGTCGGCGAGCGTCAGCGGCTTCGACATCTTCACGTCGATGCCGACCGTCGTCAGGTAGAACTTCGACGTCCCGGTGACGGTGCGCACGCCGGCGCCCAGCGAGACGTCGGGGAGAATGCCAGGCAGCCCGCGGCGAAAGCCTTCCATGAGCGCCCAGCGGAGATCGCCGCCGCCGACCCACATGCCGGTGTTCGCGATGGTGCCAAGCGAGCCGGCGATCTCGAAGCCGAGGGGCAGCCCCTTGCGCGCCTTCACCGCATAGATCTGGATGAGGGAGTCCGGCTGGTCATTGATCGAACCGGAGCGCCCGCGCGTCCCGAGGTGCCAGTAGGGAGCGCTCGCGCCGGCCGCCGTGCGATCGGGCGAGATGCGCGTGTAGCTCGCCTCGAAGCCGACCTGGAAGCCGCCGACTCCCGTGGTCCGCGCCGGATAGAACGCGCTGGGCGCGATCGCGAAGCCGAGCTCCGAGACCATGTTCCGGAACGAACCGTTGTCGGGCCGGCACGGGAAGTCTGCCGGACGGAGGCCCGCGCTGACGAGCGCGCCAGGGTTCGCAGCGATCGACTGGCAGGTCTGGCCCGCGGGCAGGTTGCCGGGCTGCACGACGAGGCGCTCCGGCGTCGGGTCCATGTCCCCCGCCCGCGCCACGCGCGCCCAGGAGAAGCTCCCGAGCACCGCGGCGCAGAGCGCGAGACCAAACGTAGCGCGGGGTCTGCGCACGGCGAACCGAGGCTACGTTCCCTGGCGAACTCGCGTCAAGCAGGGGGAGACCCGTCCGGAGGGGAGACCCGTCCGCGGAGGGGAGACCCGTCCGGAGTTGATGGCCGGCGTGGCCTTCGGGGGAGACCCGTCCGGAGTTGATGGCCGGCGTGGCCTTCGTGTCGGGTCGCGCTCGGTCGGGAGGTGCGTGATTGCGGTGGGCACGAGGGCATGGCCAAGGTCGGAGACGCGCTGCGATCGCGACTGCGGAGGCGTTCCGGAGGGCCTTGCGAGGGCGGGCACGCACTTCGGCCTATCGGCACGACGGCGACGGCGGACTACGCGGAGAGCGCGAGCTCGGGCGGCGGTGGCGCCACGAGGAAGACGCCGCGGACGCGATAGGTGCCATGCGGGAACACGACGTCACGCTCCTTGGCGAGGAAGCGTTGGAGCGCGGCGCAGCGCTGGATCCGGAACGCGACCAGCGCGCTGAGCTCCTGGATGCGGCGCGCCCTGTCGCGGCAGGCGAGGCAGGGACGCAGCTCGCCGCGCGGCGGGGCCGTGCGCGGCGCGTCGGTGGGGTCGGCGCGGAGGATGGCCTTGCGACCGAGCACGCGGCCGCCGCGGGCCGAGCGCTCTTGGCGAGCTCTCGCTTCCTCGCGACGGACCGCGTCGTGGAGCTTCGCTGTCCACTCGGCGTCGTCGAGTGACTCGAAGCCTTCGGGGCGTTCGATGCGCAACGTCACCTCGGGGGGCATGGCGGTGCTACCGTCGCGGAAGAAGCCGCGCGGGCGCTTCACGGTCTTCGTTCGACCCGAGAGATGGAGCGCGAGCGAGCAGGCGCCCGGCCAGTCGCTGACGCGCTCGACGAGGTGGTCGGCGACGGGGTTGGCGAGTAGGTACACGAGCTTGGCGAAGCGATCGTCAGGGCCGACGAGATAGACCGCGTTCGGTTGCTCGGTGGCCCAGAAGTTCTCCCATCGACCGCGCAGCGCGTTCATCGCCTTGGCGATCATCTTGTGGAGATGGCAGAGGAACTCCGGGAAGTTGGCGCGGTTGTCGCGGACCACGACGTGGGTGTGGTTGCTCATGGCGATGAAGCCGTGGAGCGTGATGCCGTAGCGCTCCACCGCCTCGCCCAGGCAGTAGAGGTAGATCTGCTCGACCCTCGCATCGGGGCGAAGCAGCATCTGGCGCTGCGTGCACCGCCGGCTGATCAAATAGGTGCGGCCCGCCACCACCTGGCGCGGGATCGTCATGACAGCTCTCGCGGAACACCGAGCACCGCGAGTGGAAAGCACGCGGTAGGCCGAGAGCGCGGTCGAGCGATCTCGCTACGTTGCAGTCGTCTCGCCCTGTCACGGCCAGATCGCGACCTGGCCTGGGCCAGTCCAAGCCTTGCGCGGCCCCGCACCTCGGTACGCGCGGCGAGCTACCTTTCGGTGACCGATGACGAAGCCGCGTGCTTGCGCTCGACGCGGCGTCGGCCTCGAGGCAAGGATCAGCTCACGGAGAAGGCTGGTCTTCGACTGTCCGGGCGCATCGCCTTCGGCGACCGGCGCTGCGCGCCGAAGAGCGCACCTGGGTTGGTCAGGGGCAGATCACGGCGTCCTTCGAGAAGGCTCGCTCGTTGCGCACCGCTTCGCAGTACGACAGACACTGGCTGCCGCCGCCGCCGCCCGGGCAGATCCGGTAGTTGACGCCGCCTGCGGGGCAGCTCTTCGGCAGTCCCCAGCACACGCCCGCGGTCGCCACGGGGAGCCCGCACGGCGCGACGTCGATGTTGCAGTCGCGGCCCTCGGCGCACTTCGTGCCGCCTGCCGAGGTCTTGCATGGCGCGGCGGTGGCGGTGGCGCACGCTCCGGCGGACTTCACGTTCGCGCCGAACGAGCTGGCGACGGTCTCGTTCCAGTACGTGACGTTGTCGCAGCCGCACTGCGGGACCAGCACCGTGGGCTGGTTGGCGGCCTTCGGCATGCAAACGCCGCCGTTGGCAGCGCACCCGACGACCTTGCAGTAGGTGCCCGCCGCGGGACAGTCGCTCGGCACCGCGGGACGACAGCCCGTGTTGCCGCTCGTGCCGCTCGTGCCCGAGGTGCCCGAGGTCCCCGAAGTACCGCTCGTGCCCGAGGTCCCCGAGGTCCCCGAGGTCCCGCTGGTCCCCGAGGTGCCGCTGGCGCCCGACGAGGTCCCCGACGCGCCGCTCGACGTGCCTCCCGAGGTCGTCCCATCGCCCCCGAAGAGGTCGCTGTCGTTGGCACCTCCGCAGGCCGCCACCACGCAACCGAGGATCGCCGCCCACGAACCAACCAGAACTGCCGATTTCAAGGTCGCCTCCCGCAGTAAGTCTGACTACAAAACGTATCGCGCTCCTCGATCCCGCGCCACGCCATGCCCCGAACTTCCAATTCACCGCCACGCCAGCCCTCGCCCAGGCTCCGGGCAACCGCCATGTCGCGACCGCTCCACGTCGTTCTCGTGGAGCCGGAGATCCCCCCGAATACCGGCGCGATCGCGCGGCTGTGCGCCGCCGCCGCGGCGCCGCTGCACCTCGTGGGCCCGCTCGGCTTCCGCATCGACGAGCACAGTGTGCGCAGGGCGGGCGTCGACTACTGGCACCTGGTCGACGTGCGCCGGCACCTCGACTTCGCGCATTTCCTCCACGCGTTCGCCGCGGAGTCGGAGCCCGATCCGCCCGGCAAGCTCCATCTCTTCAGCGCCGTCGCGACGCGGAGCTACCTCGATGCGCAGTTCGCCCCAGGCGACGCGCTGGTGTTCGGCAAGGAGAGCGTCGGCCTCCCAGACGATCTCCTCGCGGCGCACGCCGACCGCGTGGTGGGCATTCCCACGATCGGCGCGGTGCGCTCGCTCAACATCGCGAACGCCGCGGGCATTGCGATGTGGGACGCGCTCCGGCAATGCGGCGCGCTCACCACCACGTTCACCGGCTGACGGTCACTCGTACGCGGCGATCCCCGTGATCTCCTGGCCCAGGACCAGCGTGTGGATGTCGTGCGTGCCTTCGTAGGTGAAGACCGTCTCCAGGTTGCACATGTGGCGCATCACCGGGTACTCGAGCGTGATCCCGTTGCCGCCGAGGATGTCGCGGCAGGTCCGTGCGATCTCGAGCGCTGCGCGCACGTTGTGGCGCTTGATCATGCTGACCTGCGCCGGGCGGAGCTTCTTCTCCTCCTTGAGGCGCGCGGCCTCGAGCGCGAGCAGCTGGCTGTTCGTGATCTGGGTCAGCATCTCCGCGAACTTCGCCTGCACCAGCTGGTGCGAGGCGATGGGCTTACCTGCAAACTGCACGCGATTCATCGCGTAGTCGAGCGCGCTCTCGTAGCAGGCGCGCGCCGCGCCGATGACGCCCCAGGCGATGCCGAAGCGCGCCGCGGTGAGGCAGGAGAGCGGGCCCTTCATGCCGCGCACGTTGGGTAGGAACGCGTCCTTGGGGATGCGCACGTCCTCCATGATGAGCTCGCTGGTAACGCTCGCGCGAAGGCTCATCTTCTTGTGGATGAGGCGCGCCTCGAAACCCTTCGTCTCGGTGGGGACGAGGAACCCGCGGACCTCGCCGTCCGGTCCGCCGACCTTCGCCCAGACGAGCGCGACCTGCGCGAGGTTGCCGTTGGTGATCCAGCGCTTCGTCCCGTTGAGGACCCACGAGTCACCGTCGTCGATGGCGATGGTGCGCATGCCAGCCGGGTTCGAGCCGGCGTCCGGCTCGGTGAGCCCGAAGCAGCCGATGATCTCGCCCCGCGCCATCTTGGGGAGGTAGCGATCCTTCTGCGCCTCCGATCCGAACGTGTGGATCGGGTACATGACGAGTCCGCCCTGGACGCTCGCGAAGCTGCGAATGCCGGCGTCACCACGCTCGAGCTCCTGCATCGCGAGGCCGTAGCCGATCTCGGTGAGACCGGCGCAGCCGTAGCCCTGGAGATTGCAGCCGAGGAGGCCGAGCCTCGCGATCTCGGGAATCAGCTCGGTCGGGAACGTCCCCTTCTCGAAGTGGTCGCCGACCACCGGCACCACGCGCGCGTCGACGAACGCTCGGACCGTGCTCTGGATGGCGCGTTCTTCGGGGGTGAAGTGGCGAGAGACGTCGAAGAAGTCGGTCATGGCCTTACCGGCTTAGCACGGGTATTGCGGCCCCCACAGCCGCGACAAGGGGAAATCCTTGGCTCCTCAGCGCGCCGCTCTCACTTGCGCTTGCGGAGGATGGTCGGCGAGCTCTCCTCGCCGCCGTCGCTGGTCGCCTCCAGTCGGGGCCCGTCCACGAAGTGGCGATTTCACGCAACGGCGGGCGCATCCCGCCGAGGGGGCCCGGCATGACTGACCGATGCGACAGCCTCTCGAACCACCGCCGCATTGCAGAGGAAAAGGCCGGGGCCGAGGTGGCTCAGCGCCAAGCTGCGGAGCGCGAGGCCGAGGTCCGGCGGAACAACTACTTCGCCTCCGGTACCGACGAGGGGGGCAGCTCCTCGCGCGCCAGCTCTGATCCCGGCAGACCGCAGACCTCGAGCAATACGATCAGCGCGATGCCAATGCGCGGATGGCGAGTACACGAAGCGGGTTGACCCGCCACTTCAGGACGACCCGGCCGGCAATGCGCTCGTCGCAGCTGCCGCCGGAGGGCTCATGGGCGGCGTGAAGGCCGCGAGCATGGCGGGTGGCGACGCGGCGGTCGGTACGGTCGCCGAGGCCGCAACCGCCAGGGGCCTCGCAAGGTCTGCAAGCAACGAGGCTGCAAAGGGTGCAGTTGCTGGTGGCGAGACAGCGGCCGGGACCATCGGGAAGGCCGCCGCGGACACCGCTGCGAAGGGGCTCGCGAAGTCTGCGCGCAACGAGGTGGCGAAGTCCCCCGAGCTGCAGGTCTGGACCGAGGCGGTACCGGTCGTGGCGCCGGTGCTCCTCACGCCGACGTCGTCGTCGGCGGTGCCGTGCTCGCCCGGGATCGCCGCGCTGCTCGACGAGGAGAACGTCCACGACGTGGGCGTGACCGATCGCTTCGTACGCATCCGCTTCGAGCCCGGCACGCCCGTCACGCGGATCGAGCACGCCTGGGATGCGCTCGAGGTGGCGCTCGCCGCGCTCGAACGCGAGGCGATCGACGGTGGGGCACCCTACCGCGGGTGAGGTCGCCGCAATGCGCCATCGCCGTGCGGCTCGACCTGCTGCCCCCGATCTTCGAGGAGGCGTCGAGGCACGCCGCGAAGGACGACCCTGCCCCCATCCTCCACTTCAACCGCTGCGTGCGCGCGCTGACTGGCTCCCCGGACCTGGCCGCCGCCGCCGAGGTCCCGCACCAGCCGCCATACGAGTTCGGCGACTAGGTCGCGAGCGCGCGATCGAGGTCGGACCAGAGATCATCGAGCGACTCGAGGCCGACCGAGATCCGCAGGAGGTTCGGTGGCGCCAGCGTGGCCGGGCCTTCGACGGTCGCGCGGTGCTCGACCAGGCTCTCCACGCCCCCCAGCGAGGTCGCACGCAGGACGATCTCGAGACGCCCCGCGACCCGCAGCGCCTCGGGCGCGCCGCCCTGCACGAGGATCGAGAGCATCGAGCCAAAGCCGTTCTTCATCTGGCGCGCCGCGATGGCGTGGCCGGGATGCGTGGACAGCCCCGGGTAAAGGACCGACGCCACGCCCGCGTGGGCCGCGAGCCGCTCGGCGAGCGCGTGCGCGGTCTTGCTCGCGCGCTCGACGCGCACGAACAGAGTGCGCATGCCGCGGAGGAGCAGCCACGCTTCGAACGGACCCGGGACCGCGCCCTGGAGGTGGCGCTGGTGGCGGATGCGCTGCCATGTCTCGTCGTCGACCCGCGTGACGAGCGCACCGGCGAGGACGTCGCTGTGGCCGTTCAGCGCCTTGGTCGCCGAGTGCATGACGAGGTCCGCGCCGAGCGCGAGCGGCTGGCTGTGCACCGGCGTCGCGACGGTGGAGTCGACCGCGAGCCGGGCGCCCGCCGCGTGCGCGATCTCCGCGACGGCCGCGATGTCGACCACGTCCCAGGTCGGGTTGGCGGGCGTCTCGATCCAGACGAGCGCCGTCGCGCCGCCCTGCACCGCGGCGCGGACTGCCGCCAGGTCGGTGGCATCGACGAGCGCGAGATCGACGCTCCACGTCGCGCACCACTCGGTCAGCCACACGCGGAGCCCGTGGTACATCGCGCGCGAGGCGACCACCCGCGCGCCCGGGCGCAGGTGAGCCTGCACCGCGGTCGTCGCCGCGGCCATACCCGACGCGAAGAGCCGCGCATCGACCCCGCGCTCCAGCTCCGCGAGAAGCTGCTCGGGCAGGCGATAGGTCGGGTTGTCGTCGCGCGTGTACTCGTGGCCGGCCGGCAGCTGGTAGGCGGGATCGCGCGCGTAGGTGGTGCTGGTGTGGAGCGGCGGCACCACCGCGCCGGTCGCGGGATCGACGAAATGGAGAGCCTGGGCGGCGCGGGTCTCGGGCGCGGTCATCAGCGGACGATCCGCACGGTGGGGGTCGCGCCGGTGAACTCCGCGCGCACCTGCACGCGCTCCCCGGGCTTGACGCTGAAGCGCTCGCCGCGGCTCTCTCCGGTCGGGTCGAACTGAAAGCGCACGTCGTGCTGGCCGGGCTCGAGCGAGACCTTCACGGGCGTCGGGCCGCGCGAGGCGCCGTCGATCGAGACCCGCGTGCCGGGATCACCGAAGAAGGAGACGAGCGCCTTGCCCGGCTTCTCGACGGCGGAGGCGCTCGACGGCGTCACCGCGTGCGCCGACGGCTGGCCGAGGACGATCGCGCCGGTCGGCGTGGGCGGCGCCGACGGCTCGACCGAAGGCGTGACGCGCGCGGCGCTGGCCGGGGCCGAGGGGACCAGGGCCGACGGAGTCGTCGAGGGGAGCGTCGCCGTCGGCGCCACGTCGATGCGCGCGGGGCTGGCGCGGGCGCGCCAGGCGAGCCCGCCGCCCACCAGCAGCACCGCGGCCACCGCCACCACCGCGAAGGTGCGGGAGCGCGGCGCCGGCGGCTCGGCGCTCGAGCCCTCGCGGACCGCGGTCTCGAGGCCGCGCGTGGCGAGCGTGTCGGAGCGCGGGTCCTTCTCACGCGCGCTGCGCGGGAGGTGCTCCGCGAGGCTCGCGGCGAGCGCCGCGTCCTGCGCTGCACGCGCGGTGCGCAGGAGCTCGCTGCCCGATCCCACCGGCTCGATCATCAGCGGCGTCGGGATCGACATCGCGGGATCCGCCGAGCGCGCGGCCCCCGGCTTCCTCTCGCTGATCGCGATGCGCCCGTCGGTCGCGTACGCCGAGCGCGGCGTCTCCAGGCTGGGCGAGCTCTGCTCTTCGGGCAGCTCGAGGCGCCGCGTGCTCGCGCCCGGCGGCTCGATCTCCGAGGCGGGCGGGCTCGACCAGCGAATGGCCTCCTCGCGCGCCGCGAACGTCTTGGTACCGAGCTCGGTCACGCTGGCGTTCGGCGGCCGCATCGCGCCTGCGACCGACATCGGCGGAGGCTCGGCCTCGATCTGCCGCAGCTCGCGCACGCGGTCGCCCAGCTCGCGCGCGATGTCGGTGACGTCGGTGCCCTGGAGGAACGCGCGCAGCGCTCGCCCGAGGTCGCTCGCGTCCTGCTGTCGCTTCCGGGGATCGAGCTGCATCGCGCGGACGATCACGTCGTCGAGCGGGATGAGGCGCGGGTTGAAATCGCTCGGCTTGGGATGCGGCTGGCGCATCGCGGCGTCGCACTCCTCGGGCGTCGCGCGGCGGAACGGGGCGATGCCCGTCCAGGCCTCCATGAGCAGTACCGCGACCGCGAAGATGTCGGTCGGCGGTCCCAGCTCCTTGCCCTCCACCTGCTCGGGCGGCATGTGCCCCGGCGAGCCGAGGATCTCGTGACCCGCCACCAGCGCGGGGGCGGCGATCCCGAAGTCGATCAGCTTCACCTGACCTTCCTCGTCGAGCATGACGTTACGCGGGGTGATGTCGCGGTGCACGACCTTCATGCGGCGGTGCGCGTAGTCGAGCGCGCGACACACCTCCATGCCGACGTACGCGCCCTCCTCGGGCGTGAGCACGCGCTTCGACCCGTCGAGCTTCCGCTCGCGACCGAGCTCCGCGATGCTGCAGCCCTCGACCAGCTCCATCGCAAGGAAGTACGTGCCTTGCTCCACCCCCAGCTCGTAGACCGGGACGATGTTGGGGTGGCTCAGGGCGACCGTGATGTTCGCTTCCTCCACGAAGCGCCTGATGAACTGCTGGTCGAACGAGAGCTCGTCGCGGATCTGCTTCACGACCAGACGCTTCTCGAAGCCGCCGGCCCCGCGAAGGGTCGCGAGGACCACCCGAGCCATGCCGCCGCGCGAGAGCTCTCGCTCGAGCACGTACTTGCCGAAGACCTGCGGATACACGCAGCTTGGAGCGTATCAGCTCGCAAGCCCTGAGGGCCATCGAGCCCGGGTCAGCGGTCGTGCCGCAGACGCGCCAGGGCCTCCTGGGTTACACTGTGGGAGGGATGACGTTCCGTCTCTGGAAGCTCGCGCGCGCGCTCGGCTGCGGCACCCTGGTCGCAGTCCTCGCCGCGACCGCGCCGGGCTGCACGAAGGAACCCGACCTCGTGGAGCGCCGGATCTTCGTCTATTCGCCGAACTCCTGCCCGATCGAGCAGAGCGAGGCGTTTTCGGTGATCTACGGAGACGGAGA
>JAYTBL010000616.1:0-3694 GCA_043736975.1 Polyangiaceae bacterium | reverse complement strand
AGGCTCAGCCGTCGCATCCGTTCGCGAAGGTCCTCTATTCACGGTGGCCCGAGCTCACCTCGCACTGACCGCGTGACGATTCGTCCCCGGGGAGGGGTTGACGTGAAGACGGACCTGCGAGACACCGCCACGTGATGCGCACCCACCGCGCGGTACTTGCCCTTTCGCTGGCGCTGGCGCTGGCGACCCTCGTGGCGCCGCTGCCGGCTCACGCCCAAGGGCCGGGCAAGGAGGTCGCCAAGAAGCTCTTCGAGGAGGGCGTCGATCTCGAGAAGCAATCGCGGTACGCGGCCGCGCTCGCGAAGTACACGGAGGCCGAACAGATCACGATCACGCCGGGCCTGCGCTTCCACAAGGGCTACTGCCTCGAGATGACCGGACGCCTCATGGCCGCCGCCGACGAGTACGCCGCGGCGGAGAAGCTGGCGCGCGACGCCAACAAGCCGGAGGTGCTCGCCGCGGTCGCGGCGCGCCTCGACCCGCTGCGCGCGCGCATCCCGCAGCTCCTCATCCGCCTCACCGCGCCCAGCAAGGATCCCGACATCCAGCTCGACGGCGCGCCGCTCGGCGCCGGACACGCCGAGGGCAAGCCCTTCAAGATCGATCCCGGCGAGCACGAGATCCGCGCCCGCGCGCCGTCGAACGCGTTCAAGAACTTCGTCAACAAGGTCCAGGTCCCGGAGGGCATCACCTTCACCGTCGACGTCTTCTTCGAACGCGCGCCGACCAGCGCGAGCGCAGCGCCGGTCGGGGTCGTCGTCCCGCCGGCGAGCGGCGGCGCCGCGACCGTGACCGAGCCGCCCAGCGAGCCTCCGCGGGAGCGCTCCTACGTGCTGCCGATCGTCACCACCGCGGGGACTGTCGTGCTCGTGGGCGGAGGCATCGTACTCTTCGTGCTCGCGGGAAGCGCCCAGACCGAGGGAGACGCGAGCTGCCGCCAAAAGGTCGCGTGCGACGACGAGCAGTCGAAGGTCCGCACGCTCGACGCGCTGGCGCTCGGCAGCTTCATCGGCGCGGCAGGCATGGGCGTGGTTTCGGCGGTGCTCTGGACGTCGAAGGGTGGCGAGCGCTCGGCCTCGATCGTCACCCGCAGCACGGCAGGCGGCACGACCTTCGGCCTCGCGGGGTCGTTCTGATGCGCCGTCATCATGCGCTGCTGGGCCTCGCGATGGCCTTCGTCGCTGGCGGGGTCGCGTGCGTCGATCTCTTCCACAGCACGGACTTCGAAACGCTCTGCACCGCCTCGCCGGCCGACCCGCGCTGCGCGACCGACGCCGGGGTCGTGCCCGACGTCGTGAGCGAGCCTGGGGTCGACGCGCCGCGCCCCCGTCCCGACTTCTGCAGCTGGACGGCCGCGCGGGTCGAGACCGAGGCGAAGCGGGCCTGCGCGTGGCTGGGCGCGTGCGAAGGCCCGCTGAACGAGAGCAGCTTCGGAAAGTGCGTGGTGCGCGCGCAGCTCGCGTTCGATTGCGACGCGAACCCCACGCTGCGCCCCGGCGGCGCGACCGACGACTTCTGGTCCTGCCTCGCCACCGTGAAGACGACGTGCGCGGAGGTCGATCGGTGCGTGTTCCCGACGGGAGTCGTCGACCAGTGCGGGACGATCGGCAGCGGCAGCTTCACGTCGTGCGGCAACGGCAACGGCGCCGTGAACCTCAAGTGCTCGGCGCCGGGCGGCAATCGCGCCTCCGGGGTCGAGCCCTGCGCGATGCTCGGCAAGACCTGCTCCAAGCTCGACGAGAGTACCGCTGCGTGTACGGGCACGCTGGGGGGCAAGAGCGCCGGCGCGGTGGTCTGCGTCGAGAATGCGTGTCGCGGCACGGTCGCGAGAAACTGCCGAGGCGGCGGATCAGCCACGCTCGACGACGGCTTCGACTGCGCCTCGCAGAGCGCGACCTGCGCGAGCATCGCGGGCGTCCCTGCGTGCTCTTCCGTCAAGGGACCAGCGTGTACGGCGGCGGCCGCTCCCAGCTGCGACGGCGCGAGGGTGACGACGTGCGTGAGCGGGCACGAGCTCACCGTCGACTGCGCCAAGATCGGGCTCGACTGCGACGTGACCAAGCTCGCGGGCCCTGATCTCTACGACATCACCGCCGCGTGCACGTTGAACGCTCCGACCTGCACGACCGAGGATTCGTGCAACGGCGCGACGCTCACGAGCTGCGCCCGAGGGAAGTCCTACGACGTCGACTGCGTCAGCGTCGGCCTGAAGGCCTGCGGCACCATCACGGCAAACGGCAAAGCCGCCTGCGCGCCGCCCTGAGCCGGCTCACTGCCCGAGCGATCGCTCGAGCTGTGAGTCCTGTAGCGCCTTCAGCGCCGCCCTCTGCTCCTCGTCGGTCGGCGCGTTGCCACCGGCCGCCGGGCCCTTGGGGGCGGCGGCGCCGCGCGGCGGCTTCGCCGTCGCGGCGGGAGGCGTCGCGGCGACCGGGGCCGGCTTCGCGGTCGGAGCCGCTGCCGGCTCCTCGGCGGCCGGTGCCGGCGCACGGACGTGCGGGCGACGCGCAGTCGGCGCCGCCGGAGGGCTGACCGCCGCCACGGCGGCCGCGGTCGCGGCGGGCGGGGTCGGTGTGGCCGCCGCGGTCACGGTGGTTGCCGCGCCGACGACAGGAGCGGCGGTGATGGCCACGACGGCGCCCGGCCCCGTCGGCGGAACAGCCACGCCCGGCGGAACAGCCAACGAAGCCATGCTCGGCTGCTCGGGCGCGACCGGCACCGGCGTGGGAGCGACCGGCGCGGCTGCAGCAGCGGCGGCCTTCGCCGCTGGCGCCGCACCGGCACGCGCCGGATCGACGAACGACGCGCTCGTCTCCATGAAGCCCTCGGAGCCGTTGCCCTTCATCACGGCGAACGCCCCCACGCCGACGAACAGCGCGAACGCCATGACCGCCATCGCCCACGACGTCGCGGGCCGACCCGCCGCCTTCGTGCGCGAGGTGACCGCGGTGCCCGGAGGATCGATGCGACCGTCCGAGTACGGCGGCTGCGGCACCATGAAGTGCGCGGGCATCGAGGCGGGCATCGCCACGCCCGGCGCGCTCACCGAGCCCGAAGGCACGGGACCGTTGTAGTGCGCGGCGTAGCCGCCGCTCTGCTGCGCGGCTGCATAGCCGCCGCTCTGCTGCGCGGGATAACCGCCGCTGGCGTTCGTCGTGTGGCCGACCATGGGCGGAGGGGCGTTGCTCATCGGCCGTGTCGAGGCGGGCGGCAAGGAGGCCTGAGCCATCTGCGTCGACTGGAGCGGGAGCGTCTGCGCGCCTTGCATCGGCGGCGGGAGGGCGCTGTTCGATCCCGTCGTCATCAGGATCTTGGTGTTCTCCGAGCCCGGCCCGTCGGCGGGGTGCGGGAGCAGGTCCGCGATGTCCTCCAGGAGATTCTTGGGCGGAGGCGCCATCAGATGATCGCCGGTCCTCTTGCCGGCGCGCGCCGACTCGAGCGTTGCCTTGATCACCGCGGCTGGCGAGATCGTGGTGGGCGAGGTGGGCATCCCCATCTTCGCGCTCGACCCGGGCGCGCGCTTCACGATCTTCGGGGCGCCGCGAACGACGGTACGGCCGTCCTCCTCCTCATCGTCGACCGCCGCGAATTTTCCGGAGCGCGTCGCGCTGCTCACGGACGCCTTGCTCGACGGCGTGGGCGAGGGCCGCGCCTGCGAGCGCGCCGAGTTAGGTGCGCTCGGCGGGGGCATGCCGGC
>JAYTBL010000615.1:0-3694 GCA_043736975.1 Polyangiaceae bacterium | reverse complement strand
CTCGCGAACAAGTAGCTGAGCCCGCGGAGCGCGCTCCGCCCGCTCAGCGGCCGCGGCGCTCGCGCTTCTTGCGGTTCTTCTCGCGGCGCTGCGCGTCGGGATCGAACTGCTTGGCGACGATCGCGGCCGCCTCGAGCCGACCGCCGCGGAGATCTTCGGCGAGCTCGCGGAGCGTGCCCTCGCAGGCGGCGCGCAGCTTCTCGTTGACGGGTGTCGACGGCAGGACGCGCTCGCCGGCCGCCCAGGGCGCGGAGAGATCACTCCCGAGCGCGGCCGGGAGCGCGAGCGCAAGGTCGTAGGGGCCAGGATCCGTATCGCTCGCCACGCAGGCCGTCATCATGCCGAACGAGAACGCGTGCGCGACGTGGAAGAGCGCCGGATTGATGGGGAGGATGGGGTTCGCGTCACCGGTGTCGAACGCCTTCTTGCACGCCTCGACGCTGCCCGAGTGATACGCGCGGCACGCGATGGGGCGGACCTCGTAGACGGTGCAGCGGCCTGTGCTCTCCTCGAGCAGCGGGCAGGGCACGCGCGCCGCGGCACGCCCCACGATGTCGAGCGGCTCCACGCGCGCCGCGGTCGCCTCGGCATGCGCGCGCAGGGCCGCGAGCTCCTCGGGAGTGCGGCTCTCCTTCAAGAACTCGGCGATCCGGAGGATCTCCGGAGTCGAGGCGAACACCGACCCATGACAGCAGAACGAGCAACCCGACTGGCACATCGGGAGGAGGCACTTCAGGATCGGCACCTGATCGCTCATCTCACGAGCGCCCGCCTCCGCGTCGGACGTCGCGGTGTCCGCCACGGCGCGCACGAGATCGCGGGCCGCGGCTCCCTCCACTCTTCCCGGCGACGCGGCTGCGCGCGCCTCCGCGAAGATATCGAGAACGATCTTCGCTTCCACCTCGATGAACGGGCGAAGCCCGGGGTCGGTGTGATCGAAGACGACCTTGCGTGCAGTCATGGCGACTTCCTCATTGTCCACGGTCCGTCGTCGGTGGTCCAGTAGATGTCCGCGGCGTCGGTCCTGAGCACGCGGACGGGCGGGGTCGGGTTCGGCGAGCGTCGCGACGGGCGTGGCGGCGCTTCCCGCGGCGGGCGTCTTGTGCACGCCATTCTTGTCCGCCCAGTAGCGCCGAACATCCTCTCCGTCGCCCACTGGTACCGCATCCTCGGCGACGAGCTCTCCGCCCCGCTGTCTCGCGTGGATTGGGCAACCCTCTTGCGCCGAACGTTCGACGTTGACGTGAAATCATGCGCCGCATGCGGAGGGCGCATGACCGTGCGCGCCGTCGTCACCGACCCGGCCTCCATCGCCAGGCTGCTCGGCACTCTCAGGCGCCCACGCGCTCCGCCCGTCGCTGCCTGACCGCCCACGGCAACCGCGCGCGACACGTCGCGCCAAGGCTTCGCTGTGCCCGCCAAGCCGGCCCCCCGTGCCCAGCCCATCGGCGAAGCTCCGTTCCACGACTCACCCGCGGCGTCCACCGATCAACGCGTTGCGCCTGCCAACCAGTTGTGCTCACGGCGACAGAGGAGGGGCGCGATGCTAGCTTCTAGCGATGACCGTCGCTGCGCGGACGTCCTTCACCGAGACCGAGTACCTGGCGCTCGAGAAGGCGAGCGATCGAAAGCACGAGTTCGTCGACGGCGCGATCGTGGCGATGGCAGGCGCTCGACCTCCGCACAACGCGCTCGCGAGCAATGCCTCGTCGGCCCTCGTCGTGCTCACCCGCGGTCGAGGCTGTCTGACCTTGAGCAGCGACCAGCGGGTTCACGTGCCGGCCACGAGGCTCTACACCTACCCCGACGTGACCTTGGCCTGCGGGGAGCGCCGCTACGATGACGCCGAGCCGCCGTCCTTGCTCAACCCGACCCTGATCGTCGAGGTGACGTCGGACTCGACCGAGGACTACGACCGCGGGACCAAGTTCCTCCACTACCAGAGCATCGACGAGCTCAGGCACTACGTCATCGTCTCTCATCGCGAGCGCCGCATCGACCATTTCCGGCGCGAGGGCGACGGACAATGGCACCTCACGACTCACACGCGCGACGCGGGCGTCCTCGATCTCCCGGAGCACGGCGGCGGAATCAGCCTCTCCGCCCTTTACGACGGCGTCGACCTCGACGAGGGCCGTCGCTCCTCGACCTGACGCGCCGGAGACAGGGCGCGACGCCGACCGGGGAAGGCGAGCGTCGCGGGCGCCCTCGCTGAGCTCGAGCGGGACCGAGGGATCATGGATCTCGTGAGCGGACGGTGCGATTCATCGATGATGACGGTTGGAACGATGGTTGCTTGCGGTCGCGCGATGACCACGATTCCCGCCGCCGCCCGCCTCGCCACCGGCGCGGTCCTCCTCGCGATGCTGACCGGCGGCTCAGTTGGTTGCTCGAGGCCCAGGGCCGACCACCCGCACGCGACGAACTATTCGCTCGGCGACGACTACAGCTACGAGAAGAACCCGGACGTGAAGCTCCGGCGGGAGTACTGGATCGTCGTCCGCGCCGACGACGGCTCGTACGCGATGCTCCCGCGACCGGACGGCAGTCCTTGGATCGTCGAGGAGTGCACGACGAAGGGACCGCTCGCCCCGCTGTTCGAGACCGCGGCGCTCTGTCAGCCCGCCTCGTCCGCGACGCTCGGTCGGATCAATGCACTCACTGCCTCCGAGGCAATGCAGACGTCGACCTTCCTCCACCGGAAGCTTCGGTTCGTCGCGAAGGACGCGACCACCGAGCTCGGTGGCGCGCGCGTCGAGCCCTTCGCGCACACCGACGACCTCCTCGACATCTGCAAGAACTACCCCGCAGATCGGAACGGCACGCTTCGCTCCGTGTGTGACGAGGAGCTTCGCTACGAGAACGCCAGCTCACGGCCGGCAATCGCGCGGACCTACTCGATCGAGGAGTGCCGGGTCGTCGCCGCGCGACTCGACGAGCTATACGGCATCCCCTGAGGCGAGGAGCGCCGCCTCGATCCCCGAGGAGGAACGTGTCCGCCATGCTGCAGATGAGCTTCTGATGCCCTACGCTTGGCGCTGGAGCATCGAGTGTCATTGATCGCGCGCTACTACGAGGCCGTGACCGACGCGTTCGTTCCGATCGCGTGGCGGCGTCGAAACGAGATGGGTGCGGCTCCATTGCGGCGGCGACAAGTCGTAGGATTCTCGCGACTGGAGGGAATTAACGCCGGACGTGAGCTGCTCTTGGGATCACGGCGAGCCGACGGGGCTCCCGGCACGAGGAGCCCGGACCATGAGCGCAGCGAGAATCAATCCGATCGAGTCTGTTGAGGCGCCGTTCAGTCGAGCGCGTTCCCACGCACTGGCGACGGAGGCTACGTTGTCGAGCACCGAGATGATCCGGAAGCGCCGCGGGGCTCGAGAAGCGGGTGAACGTCTGGGACGCGGAGGGGGTGGAGCGTTCGTCGGTGCGCGCGAGCGAGCGCCGGCGTCCTGAATTTTCCACGCGAGATGTTCTCGCACGGCATCCGTCGGATGGTGGCGAAGGAAGCGGCGCGCGCCTCGTTCGACGAGGTGGTTGAGATGGTGCGTGACTACACGGGCTCGGTGATCGCCAAGCGGCAGGTCGAGGAGCTCGCGGTGCGCGCAGCGCAGGACTTCGAGCCGTTCTACGCGCAACGCCCGGCGCCGCACGACCCCTCCGGCGAGCTACTGGTGCTGAGCACGGACGG
>JAYTBL010000614.1:0-8979 GCA_043736975.1 Polyangiaceae bacterium | reverse complement strand
CCCAGACGAGCCCGAAGATCACGCTCCGCTCCACCATCGACGGCAGCGCCATCTCGATGCGCGTCGTGAAGCAAGGCGATCTGAAGACCGCGAAGATCATCTGCGGTGACGAGTGCTCGACGGTGGAGGGACGCTCCCGCTACCTCTTTGCCCACGTCAGCGCGGGCGAGACGCCGGTCTGCAGCCAGGGCGCGCTCACGAAGGCGCGCAGCCTCACTCCCGCGATCTGCTCGGTGAGCGCCAAGCTCGATGACGACGACGGCACCGACTCCAACCACGAGCAGCTTGCGGAGGTGAAGGGCATCGCGTTCGGCATCTGCAAGTACGAGGTGACGCTCCCCGAGCTCGACGGCGGCAAGGGACTTCGCCTCATCGGCGAGGTGAAGATCGGCCGCCTCCAGTTCCCGGGCGACCGCGCCGACCTCCCCGCCGTCCCCGCGCCCGTCGCGGACCGCCGCGCGCTGCTGAAGAAGGCCTTCTCCACGTGGTGGTTGATCGGCCTCGGCTGGCTTATCCCGAACGTGATCATCATCGGGTGCTTGATGTGGAAACGCCGCCGCCCCTGAACCCTCGGAGACGAGAGGACCGACGGCCGCCAAGTCCGCCAGGCGAGAGCGCCCGGCGTTGCCTCTCCGTTCCCCGCACGACCTCGTGGTCTCGGGCAGAATCGCAGAGCCGATTCTGCCTCAAACGTAGGAGTGTGGTGGTTTTCGCCGAGGCCAAGCGAGACCAAGGAGTGCCGACGAACCGTACTCATGTACGGAGAGGAGCACCGACGCCGGTATCGCGCCGGCATCGGCGAAAAACACCACGCTCCTAGACGTAGCCTTCGGCCTGCATCCGGTAGAGGTGCGCGTAGGTCTTGTCTGCCGCGAGCAGCGCGTCGTGCGTGCCGTCCTCGAGGATCGCGCCCTTCTCCAGCACCAGGATGCGATCGGCCATGCGCACCGTCGGGAAGCGGTGCGAGATGATGATCGTCGTGCGCCCCTTCGCGAGATGGCGGAAGCGCTCGAACACCGCATGCTCGGCCTCGGCGTCGAGCGCGGCGGTCGGCTCGTCGAGCACGAGGATGTCCGCCTGCTCGCGCATGAAGCCGCGCGCGAGCGCCACCTTCTGCCATTGCCCGCCCGAGAGCTCGACGCCGTCCTGGAACCAGCGGCCCATCTGCGTCTCGAGCCCCGACGTCATCCCCGAGACCAGCGCCTCGGCCCCGCCCTGCGTGACCGCCCGCTCGATGCGCGGCACCTCATCGAGGTGCTCGACGCTTCCCACGCCCACGTTCTCGCGCAGCTTCAGCTGGTACTGGTTGAAGTCCTGGAACACGACTCCGAAGCGCGCGAGCAGCGCCGTGCGATCCCAGCGGCGGAGATCCTTCCCGTCGAGCAGGATGCGGCCCGCGGTCGGCTCGTAGAGCCGCGTGAGGAGCTTCACGAACGTGGTCTTGCCAGCGCCGTTCTGCCCGACCAGCGCCACGCTCTGCCCGCGGGGGATGAAGAGGTCGACGTTGCGCAGGACCCACTTGTCCTCCTTCGCTTGCCCCGGATACTGAAAGCTCACGTTCTCGAGGCGGATGCCGAGCTCGGTCGCGTCGCCGTCTCCGGCGGCGTCATCCGGCTTCGCGGGGAGCTCGGGCAGCGCCGCCTTCGCCTCGTCCTCCGCGGCGACCGTGCCGTCGAGGTACGCGAACAGGTTCGACATGTAGAGGTTGTGCTCGTAGATGCTGCCGATCCCGCTGAGGATCGACTGGAACGACGACTGGCCGCTGCGGAACGCCAGCACGTACATCGTCATGTTGCCGAGCGTGAGCTTCGCGGTGGCAGCGAGGATCGCCATCGCGCCGTAAGCCGCGTAGAAGGCGGCGGTCGCGAGCAAGGCCAGGAGCGTCGTCACCACCGAGCGCCGCGTCGCGAGCTTCGAGTCCTCCTGGTGGAAGCGCTCCGCCAGCTCCTTGTACCGATCGAGGAACATCGGACCGAGCCCGAAGAGCTTGACCTCCTTCGCGTGCTCGTCGTTCGCGAGCACGTACTCGAGGTAGGAAAGCTTGCGCGCGTCGGGCGAGCGCCAGTTGCGCATGCGGAACGTCGCCTTCGAGAACTTCATCTCGGCGATGGTCGCGGGGATGGTCGCGACCATGAGCACCAGCACCACCCAGGGGCTGAACTGCAGGAGCAGCACCGCGTAGCCCGCCAGGGTCAGGAGGTTCTGCGCGAGCGCGAAGCTCTCGGTCACGAGCGACATCGGCCGCGACGATGCCTCGCGCCGCGCGCGGCTCAGGCGATCGTAGAAGTCGGCGTCCTCGAAGTGCCTCAGCTCGAGCGCGGTGGCCCGCTCCAAGATGGCGACGTTCACGTCGGTCCCGAGCCGCGAGCCGAGGATGCTCCGCACGAGCCCGAGGCCGCGCGTGAGTGAAGCCTGGAGCGCGACCAGCCCGAGCTCGACCGCCACCCAGCGCACCGTGCCGTCCAGGGAGCCCTTCAGCACCTCGTCGACGATGCGCTTGCCGGTGTAGGCGATCGCCGGCGGCACCGCCGCGACGAGCAGCGTCACCAGCCCGAGCGCGACCGTGAGCGCCGGGGACGACTTCCAGACCAGGCCGAAGGCCCGCCGGATGAAGGCAAAGCTCTCCCGCAGCGCCTTCGCGAGGTTCTTGCCAGTCAGCTTCGGGGGCGGCTCGTTCGCGCGCTTCGTTCTAGGGGGTGGGCTCAAGCTCTCCTGTTCGGTGGATCGGGCTTCGATGCCGGTCGGGCAGCGAGCGTAGCGCCCCTTCGCGCGAGGCTCAGCCGGCGCCGCAGCGGAGGAGGCCTTCGAGCCCGAAGACGTCGACCTTCATCACCGAACGACCGAGCAGCATCCGCGCGCACTCCTGGACGCCCTCGGTGATCGCGGGGTGCGGATGGACGCAGTGGTCGATGTCCTCGAGCGTCGCCTCCTGATCGATCAGGAAAGCGATGCCCTGGATGGTGCTCGAGGCCTCCGGCCCCACGACGCGCAGGCCGAGGATGCGATGCGTGTCAGGCGAGGCGAGCACCTTGATGAAGCCGTGCGTCTCGCGCATGGCGATGTTGCGGCTGATCAGGCGGTTTGCCACCACCCCCACGCGGTAGGGGATCTTCTGCTCGCGCGCCTTGATCTCGTTGAGCCCGACGCTCGCGACCTCGGGTTTCAGGAACATGATCGCGGAGAGCGCCTCGTAGCGGATGGGCCGCGGCTCGAGCCCGAACATCGACTCCACCGCGTAGCGCCCCTCGAGCTCGGCGACGTTGACGAGCGCGAGATCCATGCTCGAATCGCCCGCGGCATAGATGTGAGGGACCGACGAGCGCGTGTGATCGACGCTCACTCCTCCGCACTTGTCGAGCTTGACCCCTGCTGCCTCGAGCCCGAGGTCGGCGGTGTTGGGGATGCGTCCCACGGAGACCAGCGCGCGCTCGACGCGGATGGTCTCGAGCTTCCCCTCCGCGTTCGTGATGGCGTACTCGACCTTGCCGTCCACGACCTTCAACGTCTCGAGCCTGGAGGCGCGGTGGATGACCACGCCCATCGACTCGAAGCTCGAGGCCACCTCCTCGGCGACGTCCTCGTCCTCGAAGGGCAGGATGCGCGGCTGGCGGTCGATGACGTGGATCCTCGTCTTGCCGTAGTTCGCGAAGATGGTCGCGTACTCGCAGCCCACGACGCCCGCGCCGACGATGACCATGCTCTCGGGGAACGACGGGAACGACTCGATCTCATCGCTCGTCACGACGTACTCACCGTCGACCGCGATCCCCTCGGGAATGCGCGGCCGCGAGCCGGTGGCGATCACGAAGTGCTTCGCCTCGATGGTCTCGACGACGCCGTCGTGGCGTTTCACCTCGACGGCGCTGGGTGACGTGAAGCGCGCGCTGCCGCGGACGAGCGCGACGATGCCGCCGTTCGCACTCGGCACCGCGAGATGCGCCAGCTGGCGACCGAGCAGCGAACGCCGCTCGCTCACCGCGGTGCGCACCGACTCGATCACGCTCGGGTACGAGACCTCGAGGCCGCCCACGGCGTGGTAGCCGCGATCCGCGCGCGCCGCGCACGCGTAGTCGTTGGAGAGGTGCCACATCGCCTTGGACGAGAGCGCCCCGGCGTGGATTCCCGCTCCCCCGACCTGGCCGCGCTCCACCAGAACCACACGCTTTCCGAGATCGTGCGCGCGCATCGCTGCCGCATAGCCGCCCGGTCCGGCTCCGATCACGCACAGATCCCAAGTCATCGTGCCGAGGATACGGCGCCCCCTGCTGCTAGGATAGCGCTGCTTGGAAGCTCCTCTCGACGACGCGTTCGACGGCAGCCCGACCTGGAGGGTCGTTCGCCACCTGAAGAACGGCACGCCTCTCACGATCCGGCCCATCACGCCGGACGATCGCGAGGATCTGCGGCGCGCGTTCCTCGAGACCTCGCCCACCACGAGATACCTCCGCTTCCTCGGCGTCGTCTCCGAGCTCACCGACGAGATGCTCACCTACCTGACCGAGGTCGATCAGAAGAACCACGTCGCGCTCGTCGCGACCATCATCTCACCCGACCTGAAGACCGAGCGCGGCGTCGGCATCGGGCGACTGATCCGCCTGCACGAGGGTCCGCACATCGCGGAGGCCGCGATCACCGTCACCGACGCCATGCAGCGGCACGGCATCGGCGCCGCCCTCGCCATCGAGCTGGGCTACGCTGCCCGATCCATGGGCATCCACGTGATCCGCGCCGAGGTGTTCGAGGGCAACGACGCGATGCGCGCGATCATGGAGAACGCGGGCGCGAAGCGGGTCGAGTCCCGCACCGGCTCCGGCACGCTGTCTTACGACATCGAGCTCGCCCCGATGCGCGACACGCCGTCCACCATCGTCAATCTGCTCCGTGGAGCCGCGACGACGATGGCGATGTCGCTGCGGAAGCTCGTGCCTCCGTAACGATAGCAGCGCTCAGGCGCGACGGCGGCGGAGGAACGCGAGGCCGACGGCGGCGAGCGCGAGGCCGAGGTAGCCGCCCGAGGACGAGCCATTTCCAGGCGCCGTCGAGCAGCCGCCCTTCGTCACGGTCTGTCCCGCGGGCGCGGCAGCGGCGGGCGGCGCCGCCTGACAGACCTGCGTAACGCCCTCGGCGGTGCAGACCTGACCGTCGGCGCAGCCGGCGATCGTGCAGTCGTCTGCGCACGTGAGCGCCTTCGGCTTGGCGGGATCGAGGGCCACGCACGTCTGCGAGCGACACTCGGTGGCGACGAGGCATGTCGAGCCGCCGCGCGCGAGCGGCGCCTCGGGCTGCCCCTCGAGCCACGGATCGGCGTTGGCCAGCTCGAAGCCCCTCATGATGAGGTCCTTGAACGGGGAGACCTTCGTGTAGAGGTTCTGGCTCTGGCCGCCGACGCAGCCCGCCGACGGATCCCTCTGGCTCGGCCGCGCGCCGTTGCCGCCGCGCGAGACGACGCCGATGATGGCGCCGGTGTCGGCGATCGCCGGACCGCCGCTGTCCCCGGAGCAGATCGACTCGCCGACCTGAAACTCGTTGGGCGGGACGGGCGAGGTGCCGGTGTCGTCGGGCCCGACCTCGAGGACCTTGATGCCCGTGCGCTGCTGGCGCGTGTCGGGGCTCGGCGTAGCGTCGGTGACGCCCCAGCCGATGACGGTGACGACCTCGTTCTTCACGATCGGCGCGTCGAGCCGGAGCGGCGCGAGCTTCGCGTTCTTGACCGGATCCTTGAGGACGACCAGCGCGATGTCGCGGTTGCACAGGGTCTTGCCGCCGTCGTCGAGGATCTTGATGCCGACGCCCGCGGGCGTGACCTCGCCCGCCCTGAAGTCGGGGCGCGTCGGCCCGGTGAACACGTACATCGAGGTCGCGGGGTGATTGCCGCGGACCACGCCCTCGGCGAGCGGCGTCCCGTCGACGTCGCAGGCGGCCGACTCGTCGGTGTCGGCGACGCAGTGGCGGGCCGTGAGCACGAGGCGCGGCGCGATCAGCGTGCCCGTGCAAGACCCGAAGTCACCGATGGAGGGATCGTAGTGGATGAGGAGGACGACCGCATCCTGCGACTTGTCCGAGTCCTTGCCGTTGATGACCGCCGAGCTCGCCTGGTTGACGTTCTCGGTCGGCAGCGGCGCTGGCGACGAGCAGGCAATCAGAGCGGCCGCCACCACCGTGGCGGGGAGGATCGAGGACGAGAACCGGGACGTGCGGCGGTGCTTCATGCGGTGTTTGCTGCGGTGTTTGCTCTGGAGAGAGGCCGAACCTTTCCGACAAAGGTTGCGGCGCGGCAAGCACGAACCGCGAAGCGGGCCGACCTGGGACGCAACGGTAATGTAGCAGGAGGTGCGCCGCTGTCGATCGCCTGGAAATTTATGCTCCTAGAAGCCGGAGCGGCGGATGCCCTTGTAGTTCGACGTGAAGGAGCGTGCATTGTACACGCAGCCGTAGGAGCAGCCGCGGCACTCGATGACGGTGGGCGTGCCCCAGGCGTCGCCCTTCTCGTAGATGACGATGTGACCGCGCCCGCTGCTGTTGTAGACGAGCGCGTCGCCCTTCTTCATCGAGGCGCGCGAGACCGTCGACCAGTTCGACGAGCTGCCATTGAAGGACACAGTGCTGTAGGGGTGCGAGTTGACGGCGAGGTCCTTGGGCCCGAACTGCCAGGCCTTCGCGACGAGGCCCGAGCAGTCCGCGCCGTACTTGCCGGAGTGCGAGCAGGACGGGCAGCTCCCCGTGCACGAGCCCGCGGTGCTCGAGGTCGGACCCGATGCCAGCCATGCGCCGCCGCCCCAGTAGTACGAGAAGCCCACCGCCGCCTTCGCGCGAGCGATGGTGTTGTCGGGAGACGCCGGGCCGTCGACCGACGTGCTGCCACCGCTGCCGGAGCCGGTGCTCGCGACGGCGACCAGGTAAGAGCCCGAGGCCCAGCCCGCGGTGCCGTTGAACTCCAGGTTCAGGAAGCCATTCTTCGCGGTCGGGTCGAGCAGCGTCACGATCGTGCCCGAGGGGATGACCGCGAGGACCGCGAAGCTGGTACCCGCGCCCTTGCGGAGGTTCAGGTTGCCGGTCGCGCGCATCTTGCCGTTCGCGGTGAGCCCCTGAACGACCTGACCGAGGTTGCTGCTGCCGTCATCGACGGGGACGATCGCGCCGTCCGCGGTGTCGTCGCCGACGTCGCCCTCAGCGTCCTCGGGCTCGCTGCCCGGGGTGATCTCGCCGCCGTACGTTTGCGCACCCGCTCCGCCAGGCGCGTCCGGGGTAGACCCGCAACCCGCAAGCGAGGTGATGGCGAGGACTGCAGCGAAGAGCGCGAGGAGACGGGCGGGGAGCGATCGCATCGACCACGCATTGAGCAAGACCCAGGCCGCTGCCGTGCATCGCTGGGCACACATTGGAGATCATGGCGGCGCGACAGCGTCGATGGAAAGATTACCGCATGGACGGCAAGCGTTCGCCCCTTCGAGCATCAGGTGCGCGAACCCGCTCGCGACGCCCCGCGATGCCTTCGCGACCTCGGTCGCGACAGCTCGCGCTAGGTTCGAGTAAGACATTCCCGTGCAGCCCCGTACCAAGACCATCGCCGGCGTCGTGGCGCTCGTGGCGCTCGTGGCGCTCGTCGCTTATCGATTCGCTTCGAGAACGGACGACCGCAAGCCCGCGAGCGGCGCGTCGGCGGCGAGCGCGAGCGGCGAGCCGCGCACCCCTCCACCGAGCGCGAGCGCGAGCGCCGCGCCGGTCGACGCGAGCGAGGACGAAGCGCCCGTCACGCTGCGCGACGCCGCGGCCGACGCAGGCGCACGCGTCCTCTTCTCGGCCACGTGGGGGAGCGGCATCGGCAAGCTCGGTCGCGATCGACCCGCCGAGGGCAACCCCGAAGGTCCGATGAGCCTCGCGCTCGCCGGTCGCGACCTGCTCGTGCTCGACCAGGTCAACGGCCGGCTCGCGCGCTACGACGCCGACGGACGGCTGAAGGGCACGAGCGACGCGCCCACCACCGCGCAGGATCTCGCCGTCGGCAAGGACGGCACGGTGGCGATGATCGATCGCCTCGTCGGCAAGACGGTCACGCTCGTCGATGCCAGCGGCAAGAAGATCGGCGAGCTCCCGCTCGGGGCGCGCATCCCCGAGCCCGGGCTCGTCACGGGCGTCGTGATCGACGGCACCAGCGTCTATGCCGAGAAGGAGCACGGCGCGCTCGTGCTCCTCGGGTCGACGGACGGCACGCCCACCGGCGAGAGCATCCAGCTCGCCGGCCGCCCCAGCCGCGACGGCAACCTTCTCCTCACCGCCGGCATCGCGTCCAAGGGCGCTGGGCGAGCCTACGTGAACGCGATGGAGCGCCGGACGACGACCTCACGCTTCGCGGTCCAGGTGTCGTTCCCGCGTCCCGCGCAGGCCATCGTGCTGCTCGACAGCGACCTGAAGGGCAAGATCTACCTCGGCGTCGCGGCGGGCGACCCGGGGGACGCCGTCATCGCGTGCCTCGACCCCAGCGACGGCCGCGTGCTCGGCAAGGTCACGCTCCCCCTCAGCCACACGCCCGAGGAGTCGTTCCGCGACTTCTCGGTCAGCGACGACGGCGCGATCGTCTTCGCGGTGCGCGGCGAGGACGGCGTGACCTACCAGTCCGCGACCTGCCCCTAGAGCACTAAATCAGGTGGGGACTTCTTCCCCTTCGCTCGCTCCGCTCGCGAGCCTCCCCGACTCGCCTTCGGCGAACCGTGCTTTGCACGAAAGAGAAGGGATTGTGGGACGATTCTCGTCGGCGTGCGCAGCACGCCGGTCGCCGCAGGCGAAACCAGAGGGTCCCACGACGAAGTCGTGGGGGGCGGAGCCTAGTAGGGTTGGGGCTCTAGCGACGGCCCAGCACCCACGTCGCCAGGCGCGAGAGGTTGCGGGCAATGTGCACGCGTTTGCTGGAGGTGCCCGCGAGGTGCTCGGTGGGATGCGCGAAGGCATCGAGCCACGCCTCGGCATGGCCGCGAGCGAGGA
>JAYTBL010000613.1:0-8988 GCA_043736975.1 Polyangiaceae bacterium | reverse complement strand
GAGCAGGTCCCAAGGGTTCGGCTGTTCGCCGATTAAAGCGGTACGCGAGCTGGGTTTAAAACGTCGTGAGACAGTTTGGTCCCTATCTGCCGTGGGCGAAGGATACTTGAGTGGAGCTGACCATAGTACGAGAGGACCTGGTTGGACGTACCCCTGGTGATCCGGTTGTTGCGCCAGCAGCATAGCCGGGTAGCTATGTACGGAACGGATAACCGCTGAAAGCATCTAAGCGGGAAGCCGGCCACAAGACGAGGTATCCCGGGCGCAAGCCCCTAAAGACCCCTCGTAGACCACGAGGTTGATAGGCAGGGTGTGGAAGTGCTGTAAGGCACGGAGCTAACCTGTACTAATAGGTCGTGAGGCTTAACCATATCTCTAGGGCAATCATTGAGGGCCTTGGGGTGTGGCTTTGCCGACCAGAAATGAATCGACAGAACGCACCACAAGGTGAAGACGAGGTCACGAGCAGGATTCGGGTTGCGAACCCGGATTCTATGACTCCGCTGCATAGCTAATAGGATTCCGGATTTCGGTGAGTACGCAGGCGCTTCGCGTCGCACTTTACCCACAGATTTCCGGTGATGATTTCGAAGAGGCCACACCCGATCCCATCTCGAACTCGGTAGTTAAGCTCTTCGGAGCCGATGGTACTGCACGGGTAGCCGTGTGGGAGAGTAGGACGTCGCCGGGATTATTCCCAAGAAGCCCGTGAGGTATCCCCTCACGGGCTTTTTGCTTTTGTCTTCCAGCGTCGCGGCGACGCGCTGCGCACGGGCGCTCCGGGGTCGTCGGCCCAGAGCTCGCACGATGAGCCTTACGAGCTAGTCGATGTTCGTGCGGAATTTGCGGGCGGCCGAACCGGTGGGTTTCGGTGCTGGCGTCGAGGCCACCGGGGGCGGAGCGCTCATGGCTGCTGGCGGAGCGATGGCTGCGGCGGAGCTCGAGCCCGCCGACGCCGCCTTTCGACCGGTGCCGAGCCCCGTGCGAGATGCGGGAGCCGGGGTTGCATCCGAGGCAGCGGGCGCGGTCGCGGCCTGAACTTCTTTTCCGTTCGGGGGCAGAGCCGCCGGTGTCGGCAGCGGGTCGGCAGCGGTGGGCCTTTCGGTCGCGGCAGCGGCCGCGCTGGTGAGCGGGGTGACCGCAACGGTGGCGCCGGTTGCCGTCAATCCTCCAGTGCCCGTCGCCGCCGGCGTGCTTCCTCGGGCAAACGCGAAGAACGCCGCGGCTGCGAGGAGCGACGCTCCGCCGATGGCAAAGGCAACCTTGGGCAGTCCCCTTCGCTCGAGCTGAGCGGGTCGCGGAGTCGTCGGATTCGCGGCCTTCTTTCCGTTGGCTGCGGCGCCTCCGCCGCCCGGCGCGCTGATCGCAGCCGGCGGACCCTCGTTCCATGCGCCCGATGGCAGAGAAGAGTCGACCGCGAGGGTCGACGCGATCGCCGAGGTGAGGGGGCCTTCCGGGTGGGACGCGGCGGTCACCTCGGAGCTGGAGACCGCCTCCGCCCCCCGCCCGCCGATCGATTGTGCGCTCGCGACGGTCGCGTTCGGGAACTGACCGCTGGGAGCGCCCGCAGCCGGGCGGACCTTCGCGGGCTCGGGACCGTCCTCCGACCACGCCGTCGGCGTTCCCAGGTTCGGTCCGGTGGTCAGGCCCTTCGGCGTGAGCGGGGCGGGCATCGGCGGAATGTCACGAGGGCTCGACGCGGGCCCCGGCGGATCGCTCGGCATCGTGACCGCGAAGGCCAAGCTGGACCGTCCCTGGGTCTTCCCCCAGCCCGCGATCGCCTCTTGGTACTCACGCGCCGACTGGAACCGTTGCTCGAGATCGCGCGCGAGGCCCTTGTGGACGATCCCGGCGAAGACCTCGTCGACCTCGGGCGCGAGGTCGCGGATCGGCCTGGGATCCTCGAGGACGATCTTGAAGAGGAGCTCGTTCAGGGTGTCCGCCGCGTAGGGCAGCTCGCCGGACAGCGCGCGATAGAACATCACGCTCGCGGCGTAGATGTCGGTCCGCCCATCGACGTCGCGCGCACCGCGGGCCTGCTCCGGGGACATGTAGAGCGGCGTCCCCATCATCATGCCGGTCTGGGTCATCGTGCCGATCTCGCCCTCGAAGGGCTGGAGCTTCGCCACGCCGAAATCGAGGATCTTCACGGTCTCGCCTCGGGCCGAGGCCAGGCGCGCGAGGAAGACGTTCGCGGGCTTCAGATCGCGATGGATGACGCGGGCGTTGTGCATCGTGCCCAGCCCCTCGAGGAGCTCGAACGCGATCGGCGCGAGCTCCGCAGCGGTCAGCTTGCCCTTCGCGGCGAGGCGGTCCTCGAACGAGACGCCGTCGAGGAACTCCATGACGATGTAGCGATCACCGCTCGGGAGGTCGCCGAGATCGAGAACGTCGCAGACGTGGCGCGATCCGATGCGCGCCGCAGCCCTCGCCTCACGCTCGAAGCGCTCGACGAACTCCGGCATCGCGGCGACGTGCGCGTGCAGCACCTTGATCGCCACGCGACGTCCGATCCGCGAGTTCTCCCCCTCGTAGACGGTGCCCATGCCCCCCTCTCCGATGAGTCGACCGACGCGGTACTTGCCGTCGAGAATCTGTCCCGGCTCGATTCCCATGAAGGCCCACTACCATCCTAGCGAAGGCCGCCTCGCCAGGCTCGAGATTCACGCAGCGACTTGCGGTTTCTCACGGACTGGCGGCGTCGGTGACCTCGGCGGAGGGACCGGCGGCGACCGGGTCGAACGTCAGGTCCAGACCTGCAGTCACCGACGCCTTCGTCACCCGGAACGCGCGGACCGAGCCCGACGGGGTAGCGCCGTCATCGGTGTAGATCTCGACGGTGTAGGTCACTCCCCCCTCGATCATCCCCGGGACGTTGACGTCGTAGGTGGCGGTCCCGAGTACCGGGACCCGGTAAAGGACGACCACGCGCTTCGAACTCGCGTCGGCGATACGCAGCTGCACGCGCTTGCCCAGGAACGCCCCCATGTTCGTGAGGCGTACGACCGCCGGCGCGCCGATCTCGCGCGCCGGCGCGGGGCTCGTGAGCACCGAGAACGACGTGTTGTGATCGAACGTCACCACGAACGCGCCCTTGTCGTCGAGCAGCAGGTCGGTGAGGGGGATACGCCACGAGTGGTCGCCGGTACCTTTCTTCTCGTCGCGGTCGTAGTTCCCCGAGTTGTCGTGATCCGCGTAGAAATCGAGGGTGAAGGGGCCGTTCTGCTTGGGCACGGCGCCGGGCGCGAACATCGTCGCGTCGGGACCGCCGAGCGGGAAGATCTGCCCGCGCGACTGCAGCGTGTTGGAGCCGTCGACGATCCGGTACTCGAACAGCTCGCTCACGTGCGAGGTCATGCCGCGAACCGTGAGGCGCAGATCGTTGAAGTTCGACGAGCTCGCCGCGTTCTGCTCGAAGCGATCGAGGTTCGTCACCGCGAAGCAGGAGCTGCTCGAGGCCGCGAGCCCGAGGGTGGATGCGACCATCGCGATTCGTCGGAGGAGATCCATCAGAACACCACCTTCATCGAGGCACGGCAGCCGTCCAGACCACACCCAGCGCTCGGGACAGGCTGGGGGGCGCGCGCCGCTGGCTTGTCGCCCTTGTCGCCGCCGAACAGCAGCCATCCCAGCCCGCCCAGCGTGACCACGCCGCCCCCGATCAGCAGCACGTCGGTCACGCGCACGAACGTCTTCGCCGAGGAGCGCTCGCTGTCGAGGTCGAAGCCGCGGGGGCAGGCGTCGTTCGGGCACTTGCTCTCGATGCTGCTCGTCTTGTCGAGCGCAACGATGCCGGTGATGGTGCCCGCCACCAGCATCGCGCCGCCGATGCCCATGACGATGAGCGGCGCCACGTTCGTACCCCGCGGCTGCGGTCCGATCGGCCCCTGTCCGGTGATCACGCGCAGCTTCATGGAGAACGCGTTCTTGTCGCGGGAGGCGGCGAACGCGTCGACCTCCCAGACTGCGTCCTCGTGGTCGGCGAGCTTCGCGGTGATCAGGTGGTGGCCGGGGCGTACCCCGATGTCGATCTTGCCGTCGACCGGCCCGTACACGTTCGTCACGCGCTCGCCGCGGGTGGGCGTCCGCACGTCGACCAGGCGGACGCCGGGCTTGTCGGTGGTGATGGTGAGGCGGGCCACGCCTACGGTGAGCGTCTGCAGGTCGCGGACGATCTGGGCGCGCTCGTCGGCGTCGATGTCGACGACCTCGCGCAGGTAGCGGGAGTAGGCCTCGATAGCCTCGCCGTCGCGCTCCAGGCGCATCGCGCAGAAGCCGAGGTTGCCGAGGATCTTGGAGGACTGCGAGATCTCGAACGCCTTCTTGAACTCGCGGTAGGCGTCCTCGACCTTCTCGCCCTCTGGATCCTGGAGGAGCGAGACGCCTGCCGCGAAGTGCATGCGCGCGTCCTCGCTGATTCCCGAGGGGTTGGTCCTCGCGAGGGCGCTCGGACCCGCCGGCGCGCGCGGTGGCGTGGTCGTCGGCTCCTGGGCCAGCGCACGCGAGGCGACGAGCATCGCGGCGAGGGCGCCGAGCGTCGTCCTGAGAATGTGCATGACCCCCGATTATTGCGAGAGGGGCACCGGGCGCAAGTCCCGCCTCAGTTTTCTGGTCGTTTCGCGTGATCGCCTGCTCGATCGCCGCCACGAAGCTCGCGTGTGCCGCCGGCAGTACCCGCAGTACCCCACCACGGCGCCAGATCACCCAGAACGAGACCGGGCCGAAGGACGCCGTGACGTCGCGAAGCGCTACGGCTCGCCGCTCGGGACGCTGATCGGCCAGCGCCGAGACGAACGCAATGCCCAGGGTGCTCGGCCCGCCCTGGCCCAGGCGTGGGCGCCCGACGCGTCGTGCCCGCTCGCCTCGCGCCCGCCCTATACTCTGCCGCCCCATGCTCCCCTCCCGCTCGCTCGCCGCTGCTCTCCTCCTCGCGACCGCCGCCGCCTGTGACAAGAAGCCCGACGCCGCCCCCCCGCCCGTCACCGAGAAGACCCCGGCGACGCCGAAGCCCTCCGCCGAGGCCGCGAAGGGCCGTCCCTACGACCCCACGCAGCTCGCGATGTTCGCCGCGCTCCCCGAGAAGATCGAGCGCCCCGACAACCTCCTCGCCGAAGACAAGGTGGCCCTCGGACGCCAGCTCTACTTCGATGCGCGCCTCTCGCGCGGCGGTGACGTCTCGTGCAACACCTGCCACGACGTGACCAAATCGGGCGCGGGGGAGTCGGCGCTCCCCGAGGGCACCAGGAACGCGAAGGGCACGCGCAACGCGCCCACCATCTTCAACGCCGCCGGCAACCTGGCGCAGGGCTGGGACGCGCGCGCCGCGCTGATCGAGGATTTTCTGGTGCCGCACGCCGCCGAGGCGAGCGTGATGAACGCCGACGAGAAGCGCCTCGTCGACACCGTGAGCTCCATCCCCGCGTACGCGGGGGCGTTCAAGAAGGCGTTCCCCGACGACAAGGGCGCGATCACCGGCGCGAGCGTCGGCAAGGCCATCGCCGCCTACACGCGCAAGCTCCTCACGCCCGGCCGCTGGGACAAGTTCGTCGCCGGCGATCAGAGCGCGCTCACCGACGAGGAGAAGATCGGCCTGGGCGCGTTCATGGATGCGAACTGCACGAGCTGCCACGCCGGAAAATACGTGGGCGCGGCGCAGAACCAGAAGCTCGGCATCGCGAAGGCGTGGCCGAGCATGGCCGATGTCGGCCGCTTCGGCGTCACGAAGCAGGAGGTCGACCGCTACGTATTCAAGGTGCCGACCCTCCGCAACGTCGTGAAGACCGGGCCTTATCTCCATGATGGCAGCGTCGCCTCGCTCGACGAGATCGTGAAGCAGATGGCCCGCTACCAGGTCGGCAAGGAGCTCACCGACGCCCAGACCCGGTCGATCGTCACCTACCTCGGAGCCCTGTCGGGCGACGCGCCGAAGGACCTGATCAAGAAGCCCGACCTCCCGCCCTCCGGGCCGAAGACGCCGAAGCCCGAATGACCGAGTTGAGGTAGTCTGCCATTCATGAAGCGGCTCACGATTGGCGCCGACGCCTGCACCGAGACCCTCGCGCTCATGATCACGATGGCCTGGGCGGACGGCCGCCTGGACGACGCCGAGAAGGAGAGCGTGCTCGAGGCAGCACAGGTCTTCAACCTCACGAAGGAGCTGCGCGATCGTCTCGACCAGATCCTCCTGGCGCCGATGCCGGTCGACGAGCTGCTCGTCGAGAACCTCTCGGCGCGGGACAAGGCGTTCGCCTTCGTCGCGGCGGTGTGGATGAGCGGCGTCGACGCCGAGGTGGACGCAAAGGAGCAGGCCCTGCTCGAGCAGGCGGCAGAGCTCCTCGGCCTCACCGCGGCGCGGAAGACCGAGCTCGTCCAGATCGCCCGCGATCTCGAGCCCCTGCAGCGCGGCAGCGGTTCGTGGTCCAAGGAGATCCTCACGCTCTTCAAGGCGATCCCCCAGCGCCTCGAGGGCGAAGGCGACTTCGAGGTCGCGTTCGAGGGCTGACCGCGAGCGCCACCGGCCCACGAGGCCGACAAAAAGAGCCGGGATGATGAGGTCCGGGCCCTCGAGCGTTAGGATGGGCAGCCCATGCTCCGTGCGCCCCCGAGTCGAGACCGCGAGCAGCCTGTTCAGGCCGTCCCCGAGTCTCGGCCGCGCGCGCGCGGCCGGAGCAACCCGAAGGCCTGGCTGCTCGGCATCGGTGGCGGGGTCGTCGCGCTCCTCATGATTGGCATGCTCGCCTTCGGGCCCATCGTGCGCTCACGGATCGCGAAAGAGGGCGCGCGTCGCCGTGTCGACGTCACCGTCGGCTCGGTGCGGCCCGGGTTCTTCGCGGTGAACCTCAAGGACGTGCAGATCCACTTGCAGAACGTCCAGGGCGTCGAGGTCCGGATCGAGAAGGTGCACGTCGATCTCACCGCCGGCCTTTCGTTGCGGGAGGTCGCGGCCCACGGCGGCGAGATCCGCATCGAGGGCGAGCCCGAGGAGGTGCTGGAGCGGCTGAAGGCCTTCCATAAAGAAGGCAAGACCGGCACGCCCGCCGCCGAGAAGGCGCGCCGAACCGCGATCTCGGCCGACGGGCTCACGCTCGCCTGGAAGCTCGCCGACGGCGAGCTCACGGGCTCCGCGATCAAGGTCTCGCGTGACGACGACGCGATTCATCTCGGCTGCGGTCGGCTCGCGGCCTCGCACCGGCGCTCCACCCTCGAGGTGCTGGGCGGTGATGTGGAGCTCGCGCCCGATGGCACGGCTCGCCGCGTCGCCGCGACCACGGTCACGGTTGGCCAGGCGACGCTCGTCAAGGCGGCGGTTGCGCCGCCCCCGAGCTCCGCCCCCGAGCCTTCCCTTCCTCCTCCCCCTCTCCCGTCGCCGGTCGCCGCCGGAACGAAGCGCGGCGCGAAGCCCGTGGGCATCAGGTCGGGGCCCAAGGCCGCCACCGCCGCCGCCGCCGCCGCCGCCGCGGTCGCCGCGCCCGACGAGCCGGTCCTTCCGCTCCCTGACCTGCATGCGCTGCGCGCGCGCATCGCGACGCTCGCGCAGACGTTCGGCACGCGGGTTCCTGACGCCAGCAAGGTCGACATCGGTGGCCTGACGGTGAAGCTCGACCTCGGCGGCGAGCCCTTCGCATTCGGGCCTGGACCGTTCACGATGGAGCGTCACGCCGACGTCATCCGCCTCACCTTTGCGAGCGAGGAGAGCGGCGCGGCGGGCACCCCGCTCTCCGTCGACGCTGAGCTCCCGCTCGGCACGGGCGACGTCACCGCCAAGCTCTCGGGCGGTCCCGTCTCGCTCGCGCAGCTGGGCGTGAAGGAAGGGACGAAAGGCCTCCTCGACGTCGCGAAGGGCACGGTCTCGGGGCACGGTCTCCTCGTGCTCTCGGCGCCGGGCGATGCGCTCACGTTCGACGGTCAGCTCACGCTCAAAGGGATCTCGGTGAAGCAGCCGCGCCTCGCCGCCGAGCCGCTGCGCGGCATCGACCTGGCGATCAGCGCGCGCGGCCTCCTCAACGATGCCGGCCTCCTCCGCGTCGACGACGCGCAGCTCGACATGGGCGCGCTCCACGTGCGCACCCACGGCACGCTCGAGGAGACGAAGGACCACTTCGGTCTCGCGCTCGCCGTCGACGTCGCGCCTGCCGCGTGCCAGGCGCTGCTCGACAGCACGCCGCAAGGCCTGCTCCCCACGGTGCGCAGCGCGCGGATGACCGGCATCTTCGGCGGAACGTCGCGCGTGGTCTTCGACACGCGGTCCATCGACAAGCTCGTGCTCGACTACCAGATCGACGACCGCTGCCGCATGGTCGAGGTGCCGCGTGAGCTCTCGCGCGAGCGCTTCTCGAGCTCGTTCACGTACCGCACGTACCATCCTGACGGCACGCCCAGCGACACCACCACCGGCCCGACGACCAGCTCGTGGACCGACCTCGACGGCATCAGCCCCTTCATGATGGCCGCGGTGCTCACCACCGAAGATGGTGCATTCTACAAGCATCATGGATTCAATCACAACGCCATCAAGAGCAGCGTCGCGGCCAACCTGAAGGCGCGGCGCTTCGTGCGCGGCGCCAGCACCATCACCATGCAGCTCGCAAAGAACCTCTTTCTCTCGCGCCAGAAGACGCTCTCGCGCAAGATCGAGGAGGTCATCCTCACGGACTACCTGGAGCAGGCGTTCCGCAAGGACGACATGATGGAGCTCTATCTGAACGTGGTCGAGTTCGGCCCCGACGTCTACGGCGTCACGCGCGCCGCGGAGCACTACTTCGGACGCAAGCCCGAGGAGCTCAATCTCCCCGAGTGCTTCTTCCTCGCCTCGCTGATGCCCTCGCCGGTCCGCTACGGGCGGCAGCGCGACAAGGGCCAGGTCTCGGAGGGCTGGACGCACCACCTCCAGACGCTCATGGAGATCGCGGCGAAGAACGGGAAGATCTCGCGAGCCGAGCTCGCCGAAGGCCTCGCGCAGCCGGTCGTCTTTCACAAGGCCGGCGAGGC
>JAYTBL010000612.1:0-3698 GCA_043736975.1 Polyangiaceae bacterium | reverse complement strand
TGTTGCGAGGCAGGCTTCTTCGAGAAGACCGCCCCGGCTTCGATCACGAAGCTCGAAGCAGAGGACAAGGCCCTGGGCCCGAAGATCGACGCGCTCCTTGCGGAGTGGGAGGCGCTGGAAGCAGAGCTTGCCGAGGCGACGGCGCAGGCGTGAGCGCTGGGCGCTCCGTGGGTCCGAGACTCTCGCCACGACGACAGCAATCTCGCGAGGTTGCGCTCGCCGCGACCTGGCTCTGGAGGACGGGATCAACTTCTTCTTCCTGGCGATCAGAAATCGGCCGGGCACCCTGCATTCCCGATCATGCGCTGGCTGCTCGTCCTCTCCTTCGCGCTCTCTGCCTCGGCATGTGGCTCGGTCCCTGCCGAGGGAGGCAGCTCCGCTCCTCCCATCGACCCGACGCCGGGCTCAGGCGAACCCGCCCGGGTCGAGGACGGCAGCGCTCCAGTGCAAGCGTCCCCGGACGCCGGACCCGGCGGCGGGCAGCTCGGGTGCGGTGGTGAGCCAGGTCTCCAGGCGGGCTCGCCGTGGCCGATGCCCGGTCGCTGTCCCTCGCGTCGCGGACGCACCCCTGTCGTCGGTCCGCGCAGCGCCTCCATCGCGTGGACGAAAGACCTGAGCTACGCCGGCGCCGGTACCCCGACCGTCGCCGCCGACGGCACCGTCTACGTGTCCGTGGCGAGCGGCCCGGCGCGATTTGCGGCACTCGATCCGTCGAACGGGGCGGAGAAATGGAGCTTCTCTCTCCAGCGCGACTCCGGCAGCGATTGCGTGGGCGGCGCAGGCGTCATCGGGGCAGGCGGGAGGATCTACTTCGGCACGAACTGCCAGAAGCTCTATGCGCTCACGGAGACCGGCACGCTTGCCTGGAGCTTCACGGCCGGCAAGAGCAACGTGACGGGAGAGGCGTTCGTCACGACGCCCGCCATCGCGGCGGATGGCACGATCTACGTCGGCGCCAGCGACAAGAAGCTCTACGCCCTCCGTCCCGACGGAACCGTCGCCTGGAGCTTCTTCAACGACTTCAGCTACACGAACGAGATCTCCGGCGGTGCTCCCGTACTCGCCCCCGATGGCACGATCGTCTACGGCACCCTGGGAGCGTCCGATGGCTGGGTGGTCGCGCTGACGAAGGCGGGCACACTGAAGTGGAAGTTTCACGTCGGTTCCTCCGTGATCTCTCCGGCCGCCATCGCCGAGGACGGCACGGTCTACGTCGGCTCTCAGGATGGCCGCCTCTACGCGCTCGCGGCCGACGGCACCGAGAAGTGGGCGTTCGCAACGACCAGGCGCATCTACGCCGGGCCGTCGCTCGCGGCGGACGGGACGATCTACGTCGGCGGCGAGGATGCGAAGCTCTATGCCCTCGACCCGTCCGGTGCCGTTCGGTGGTCCGTACCTATCGATGGAGGCGTCGCGTGTGCCCCGTCCATCGGTGGCGATGGCACGATCTACCTTGGCCCGCAGAAGCAGACCGCCTACGCGCTGAACCCCGACGGAACGACCCTGTGGAGCCACACGTTCCCGTTGTGGCGCGGCGACCGCTCGCACGTGGCCATCGGCGCGAAGGGCGAGCTCTACATGATCGCGGCGACCAGCGCGAAAACGGGCATCGTCGCGTTCCGCCCCTAGACTAGCGCGGCGTCGGGAGTCACGCGCGCGCCGCGCCCCCTCCGCGAGCTTGGCCAGGTAGCCTCGTCGCATACGCGAGTACCACGCGCGGTCGAGATCGAGGCGCGACAGCGCCGTCGCGGACGATCGCGGAGAGGAGGGGATAACCCGCAGCGGCAAGATCCACCACGTTCACTTCGTGTCCAACGGCGAGCGAGAGCTCCGCGCCGAGACCGAGGCGGTCGAACGCGCCGAGATTTCTCGACGAGGGATCTGTCCCGCCGTTACCTCCCACGTCATGGCAGAACCTCGCCCTCGCTCCACAATGAGCTCCGAAAGCGAGTCATCATGAAGCATCTCTGGGTCCTTCCGGCTGCGGCATCCGCGGCTTTCTCCGCGTACACCGTCTCGGTGATGATCAGCGAGGGGCCGTTCGGCTTCCTCACGGAGCACTCCCGCAATGGCTGGGGCGTACGGATCGGGGTCGACCTCGTCTGCGCGGCCATCGTCGCGCTCTGCTTCGCGGTGCCGGCGGCGCGCCGTCACGGCGTTGCGCCTTTGCCGTGGGTCCTCGCCACCGTGGCGCTCGGCTCGCCGGCGTTGCTCGCCTTCACGGCGCGCATCCCTCGCCCGCGCGCTTGGAGCCGACGACCAGCTCTGCCTGCGCGTCGACACCTCCGTCGTGCACGTCGAGCAGCGCCTCAGCAGCAAGGGCGCGCTCATGGGCGCGTACCTCCGGATCCTGGTGCCGCGGCCGATCGCGCCGTACACGATCCTCATGCGATCAACCTCGAGCTGCAGCTCGGAGACGCGGGCTTCGACGAGGAGGTCTACATCGAGACGGATGGGCAGGCCGACGACGTGCGACGGATCCTGGCGGACGCCGGCGTCCGCGATGCGGTACGCGAGATCGTGACGGCGCGGATCGAGAGCCTCACGATCGGAGGTGACGCGTCGGAGAGCGTGCTCCTGCCCGGCCCGAACAGCGTGTGCGTCGATCTCCCGCCGGGCGTCGCCGCACCCTGCACGTGTGGACGGTCCTCCGTGACGCGCGGGGCGGCGTCGCGTTCGCGACCTTCACCCTCACCACGCGCTGAACGCTGCGCGGTCACTCGACCGATGTCATTTCGACTTCATCGTGTACGTGGGGCGACTCGTCCCGAGCACGGCGTCGCGCGTCGCACGGAAACCGGTGAGCCGATCGAGCAGCGCGAGCGCGGAGGCCTTCGCGTGGTGGTCACCGAACGGGTAGGCCGCGCGATCGGTACCTCGGTCTCGCCCCAAGTACTGGCGAGCTACTCGCAATCGGCTCTCCCCCGAGGAGCTCGACCGGACGCTCGGCCACATCACCGTGCGAAGGCGCTCGTCAGCCGTTCCGCTTCGCGAGGCGCTCCTGGCGGCGCGCCTCGCCGGCGGCCTGCGAGATCGTCGCCGCCGCGTCGGCGACCAGGGGAGGGACCGCGGTAGGTTTGCGACCCTCGTCGATCGCGACGAACGTGAGTCGCGCATCGACGCACGGCCAGCGGCGGCCGGTAGGCGCGTCCTCGCCCTCCACGATGACCTCGATCTCCATCGACGTGCGGAACACCGCGGTCACCGTTGCCTCGAGGCGGACCACCTCGCCGATGCGCACCGGCAGCTCGAACTTGAGATCGTCGACGAACGCCGTCACCGCCATGCGCCCCGAGTGGCGCTGCGCGCAGATGGCGGCGCAGAGATCGACCCAGCCCATGATCTGTCCACCGAACACGCTCCCCAGCGCGTTCGCGTGCTGGGGGAGCACGTACTCGGTCATCTGGGTGCGGCTGAAGTCCTGGGATCGGGGCTCGAGGGGCATCGACACCCACCTAGCACTGTCCTCAGGGCGGGAGCACACGGACGTCGAGGTTCCACGCGCCCTTGTCGGCGCTGTAGCCGTCGACCTGCACGAAGTAGGTGCCGGCCGTGAGCGGTAGATCCAGGAAGCTCCGGCTCGCCTGGAAGCCGACGTGGCATGCGTTGGGCACCTCGATGCCCGGGCAGGTCGCGCCCTTCCGGAGGTCGAGAAGCGTCGTGTAGAACGAGCCGCTCATGTCGAACACCACGCGCTT
>JAYTBL010000611.1:0-3698 GCA_043736975.1 Polyangiaceae bacterium | reverse complement strand
GCGCCACCGCGCGCGAGCTGAGGCGGAAGCCGACGTAGCCGAGGGCGAGGCTCACCACGAGCGCGCCGGCCGCGAGCCCGAGGATCGTCGGCCCGAGCGAGCGGCCGGCCGCGGCGGTCGGGGCTGGAGGGGGCCGGAGCGTGGGCGCGGGCTGCGCGAGCACCAGCGGCACCGTCTCGAGCGGGCTCGCGAAGGCTTCGAATCCGAGCGGCTCGGTGGGCACGGTGGTGGGGAGGACCTCCTCGTCCTCGTCGTCGAAGTCGACCAGGGCCGGCAGCTCGGCGGCCAGCTCGACGCGCGCCGCCTCGGTGCCCTCGTGGACTACCGCCATGAGGCGCTCGAGCGCGGCCGTGGTGGTGGGGCGCTCGAGGAGCGAGGCCCTCGTCGCGCTCTTCGGGGCCTCACGCTGGGCGCGCGCCACCGCGGCGTCGTCGAGGCGGTCGAGGACGTCGGGCATGTTCTGCAGGCCGCGGGCCTCGAGCGCGAGCCGCGAGCGCTCGGCGCAGGCGCGTTGCTCACGTCGCTCTGCGAGGCGGGCGAAGCGATCGGGCGGCCACGTCGCGAACGATCCGAGCTTCTCGGTGAGCTCGTCGACGTCTTGCGGGCGCCGCGCCGGATCGACGGCGAGGCAGGACAGGACGATGGCCGCGAGGCTCGCCGGCATCGTGCCCTCAGGCACCTCGCCGGCGCCCTGGAGCGGCAGCGGGCGGCCAACGATGGTCACGTAGAGGAGCGCGCCGATCGCCCAGAGATCTGCGCGTCCGTCGATGGGGCGGGAGAGGTCGCGCTGCTCGGGCGCGAGGAACGGCGCGGCCTGCGCGGCGAGCTCGCTGTCGTCCGGGTCGGTCAGCGTGAAGATGTCGAGGTCGTGGGGCCCACGCTCGTGCGTGATGCTCACGCGGACGCAGCGGAGCCCGAGCTGCCCGTGCACCACGTCGTTCGCGTGGACGGTGGAGAGCGCGTCACAGATGTCGAGCGCGAGGTCGGCGGCATGCGCGGTCGAGAAGACGCCGTGCTCGCGGAGGACGTTCGCAAGGGGCCGTTTTCCATGCGGTTTCCGGAGTCGGCCGAGCGGCACCGGAGACGACTGGGACAGCATGCGCGCCGCGAAAGTAGCACCGGATCCCGGGAGTGCACGTTCCCCGTAAAAAAAACGGCCCGGGCGCCCTCCGGCGACGGCGACGGCGACGCGCCTGGCGCGCGCGACTACGATGCAGGTGCGCCGCTGAATTGCCGGGCGCCGAACCCGTCCATCCCGTCCACCGTGACCCTGCGCGACCGCCCCAAGACCCGCTCGTCCCACGCGCTGCTGCGCGGGGTCCTGCTCGCCAAGGCGGGCGCGGGGATCGCCCTTACCTGCGCGTTCATGGGCGGCTGGTGGCTGCGGGCGCACGGCCTCTCGGTCGCCGACTTCCAGAACGATCTGACGCGCGGGAGCGAGCCGCGCTTCCAGTGGCGATCGGTGGACAAGAAGCACTGGCAGGCGCTCGGGCGCGTGGGCGAGCCCGCGCCGGCCGGCGAGCCCACGGACGTGACCGACGCGCGCGAGGCTAACGGCGCCGGCTGCGCCGCGGGGATGGTCCGCGTGAAGGGGAGCTACCGCACGGGCGAGGTCGAGCACCTCCAGGACGGCGCGTGCGTCGACTGGATCAGCAAGGATTTCCCGGCGCGCTGCCGCACGTTCGACAAGGACAAGATCGCGACCGACCTGGCGAAGCTGCCCACGCGCAACCTCGACTTCTGCATGGACCGCTTCGAGTACCCGAACGTGCTCGGGCAGAACCCGGTGATCGTGGTGACGTTCCGCGAGGCCGAGAGCGCGTGCAAGGCGTCGAGCAAGCGGCTCTGCAACGAGAACGAGTGGACGTTCGCGTGCGAGGGCGAGGAGGCGATGCCGTACCCCTACGGCTTCGCGCGAGACTCCACCACGTGCGTCGTCGATCGCAACTGGCGTCCGTTCGCCGAGGGCGCGCTGCAGCCGCGGGACGGGCAGGGGGCGCGCGCCGAGCTCGATCGCCTCTGGCAGGCCGAGCCCTCCGGCTCGCGTGCCGCGTGCAAGAGCCCGTTCGGCGTCCACGACATGACGGGCAACGTCGACGAGTGGACGCGCTCGGCGCGTACCACCGGCTACGCGTCGATCCTCAAGGGGGGCTACTGGGGGCCGGTGCGCGCGCGCTGCCGGCCGGCCACGCGCGCGCACAACGAGGACTTCGTCGCGTACCAGCAGGGGTTCCGCTGCTGCGCGGATTCGAACGCGTCGGTCCCCGCGCCGCGCGCCACCCCGCCGGTGGCAGGCGGCGCAACGTCGACGCCCGCAGCGCAGGGCCCCGCGACGAATGACGGCGGACCCGTTGCCGAGCTCGCGGAGCGCCCCGAGATCGCGAGCCCCGCGATCGCCACGCAGGAGGGCGACGAGGCCGAGGCCATCGGCCGCGCGCGGGTCGGACTGTCCTGCGATCTCGCGGGCGGCGCGGGCATGGCGGCGCCCTGGTCGATGCCTGCGGTCGGGCTCGCGGGCGCGCTCGTCGCGGCGTCGGCCGCGCGGCGGCGACGTCGTCTCCCTCTCTCGTAGCGCCGTGCTACGAGAGGTGCGTGATCGACGACGACCGCAACGACGATCTGCTGCCTGCCGCGGCGCTCCGTCCGCGACGGTCGGCCGATCTCCGCGTCGATCTCGCCGCGCTCGCGGTGCCAGGCGTGCTCCAGGCGCGCACCGGCGAGATCCTGCGCTGCACGGCGTGCGCGCATCGCTGCGTCCTCGCCGACGGTCGCGTGGGTGCGTGCGGCGTGCGCGATGCGCGGGACGGCCAGGTGTTCGTTCCCTTCGGCTACATCGCGCGGCGCTACGTGCGCGCGGTGGAGACGAACACCGTCTACCACGTCGAGCCTGGCGCGAAATCGCTGACGTTCGGGATGTACGGCTGCGATCTGCGCTGTCCGTACTGCCACAACTGGAGGCTCTCGCAGGCGCTCCGCGAGGACGTCGCGGGCGAGGCGCCGATCCCGATGACGCCCGCCGCGCTCGTCGACGAGGCCATCGCCGAGGGCTGCCGCGTGCTGTGTGCCGCGTACAACGAGCCCATGATCGCCGCCGAGTGGGTGCGCGCGATCTTCACCGAGGCGCGCGCGCGCGGCCTGCGGACGATGGTGGTCTCGGACGGCAACACGACGCCCGAGGCGCTCGCGTACCTGCGGCCCGTCACCGACGTCTTTCGCGTCGACCTCAAGGGCTTCCTCCCCGAGCACTACAAGGCGCTCGGCGGTCGCCTCGAGCCGGTGCTCGAGGCGATCGCGGAGGCGCGGCGGCTCGGGTACTGGGTGGAGGTAGTCACGCTGGTCGTGCCGGGCTTCAACGACGACGAGGCGGGCCTCCGCGGCCTCGCGCGCCGGCTGGTCGCCATCGATCCCTCGCTGCCGTGGCACCTCAATGCGTTCCAGCCGAGGTACAAGATGAAGGACCGTCCGGCGATGCACCCCGAGCTGCTCGTCTCGGTGGCGGGCTCGGCCTTCGCGCGCGGCCTCCAGTTCGTCTACGTGGGGAACGTCACCGGTACGTTCCGGGAGCTGGAGCACACGCGCTGCCCGCGCTGCCACGCGACGGTGGTGGAGCGCGACAACTTCACGACGACGACGCTGCGCCTCCGCGGCGATACCTGCCCGGACTGCGGCGAGCGCATCCCGGGCCTGTTCGCACTCTA